>NZ_LZGR01000053.1:0-78368 GCF_001690255.1 Gilliamella sp. App2-1 | reverse complement strand
GCTGGCCCGAATGGATGGTTGAAGCGTTTAATGCCACATCATTAGCAGAGTTAGCTGAAATTAAACAACGGCACCATATAACGGAATAGCCCAAAAGCCGTTACAGTTTGGCAAGAATGGGTAAAGTATTATGGCAAGCCCATTTTAACGATATTGAAAAAATCGAAGTAAAAGAAAGCGATCCTAACCAGTCAGATAGCCACCTAACGGTGATAACATGGGTCGCGGGCACCTTTGCTTATGATCTAGTAAATAGCTATCAAATCAATATCAGCCCTAATGCACAAGATGATGACGAAATCCCACTCATCATAAATCGCAGCAGCAACCCATTTCATGATGAATAAATAAAAAGGAGAGTCATCATGCCATCAAAATACCGTCCACAAATCTTTGGTTGGTTCGGCGATCTGGATAAAGGTCCACGTTTAGTACCCCTGCATGATCGTCGCTTAAGCTATGCCAATAATAACTACTGTGCCTTTATTCGTCAGAATTTTTCTGATCAAGTTTTTTATTCATCTTTATATCTTATTGCAACCATACTTTTATTCATTGCAGTTATTTTATGGGTTTGGTTATTACTTATTCATAAACCTGAAGCGGGCAATTTAATAGTAATTATAGCAATATTGGCTTTGATTGTGAGTATTTTTTCTTTGTATATAACTATTCCAGCAGTTTATCAAAGCTTGTTTTCCCGTCGTGGTAGTCCCATTATATTTAATCGTAAAACGGGTAAAGTCTATGTTAACGAAAGTTATTTTTTTAACTTTAAAGTATTACGGCATCCTGCGGTATTTTTACAACCGAAAAAACGCCGTATAAAGGAGTATGATTGGGATGATTTGCATGGTGTTATTATCCATAATATGTCGCGTAATGCTCTAACCTCGACCGTGTTAATGGTGTGCCAATCCGGTACGCATCAAGTGATTGATCATATCATGCTAGATCCTGCCCGAGCAGGCGCTGGTAGTACATTTGTTTGGGGTTGGATCAATAGTTTTATGTTTTTTTGTGATGTGGCCAATATCGATGATGGTGAATATAAATCAGATCAAGAAGCGGAATTTAAAGCCCATAGGATTGACGGTCAAGACTGGCCCGAATGGATGGTAGAAGCATTTAATGCCACATCATTAGAAGCGCTCGCCGAAATTAAACAACGGCACAATATAACGGAATAGCCCAAAAGCCGTTACAGTTTGGCAAGAATGGGTAAAGCATTATGGCAAGCCCATTTTAACGATATTGAAAAAATCGAAGTAAAAGAAAGCGATCCTAACCAGTCAGATAGCCACCTAACGGTGATAACTTGGATAGCGGGCACCTTTGCTTATGATCTAGTAAATAGCTATCAAATCAATATCAGCTCTAATGCACAAGATGATGACGAAATCTCACTCATCATAAATCGCGGCAGTAACCCATTTCATGATGAATAAATAGAAAGGAGAATAAAATGCCATCAAAATACCGTCCACAAATCTTTGGTTGGTTTGGCGATCTAGATAAAGGCCCTTATAGTGTGCCTCTGCATGATCGTCGCTTAAGCTATGCCAATAATAACTATTGTGCCTTTATTCGTAAGATTCCTTCTGATCAAGCTTTTTATTTGTGTTTATCTATATCATTAATTTTAATGTTTATGGTATTAATCTTCTTTAGTTTTGGCTTTTTTTCAATATTACTAAAAAAATCTGAATGGAATGTTTTTTTTATAGTATTAGTTGGCATGTTATTAGTTTCATTTGTTATCTATTCATATGCACTTCCAGAACTCTATCAAAATGCTTTTTCTTGGCGTGGTAGTCCCATTATATTTAATCGTAAAACGGGTAAAGTCTATGTTAACGAAAGTTATTTTTTTAACTTTAAAGTATTACGGCATCCGGCGGTATTTTTACAACCGAAAAAACGCCGTATAAAAGAGTATGATTGGGATGATTTGCATGGTGTTATTATTCATAATATGTCGCGTAATGCCCTAACCTCGACCGTACTAATGGTGTGCCAACCCGGCACGCATCAAGTGATTGATCATATTATGTTAGATCCCATTCGAGCCGGAGCTGGTAGTACATTTGTTTGGGGTTGGATTAATAGTTTTATGTTTTTTTGTGATGTTGCCAATATCGATGATGGCGAATATAAATCAGATCAAGAAGCAGCATTTAAAGCACATAGGATTGACGGTCAAGGCTGGCCCGAATGGATGGTTGAAGCGTTTAATGCCACATCATTAGCAGAGTTAGCTGAAATTAAACAACGGCACCATATAACGGAATAGCCCAAAAGCCGTTACAGTTTGGCAAGAATGGGTAAAGCATTATGGCAAGCCCATTTTAACGATATTGAAAAAATCGAAGTAAAAGAAAGCGATCCTAACCAGTCAGATAGCCACCTAACGGTGATAACATGGGTCGCGGGCACCTTTGCTTATGATCTAGTAAAGAGCTATCAAATCAATATCAGCTCTAATGCACAAGATGATGACGAAATCTCACTCATCATAAATCGCAGCAGTAACCCATTTCATGATGAATAAATAGAAAGGAGAATAAAATGCCATCAAAATACCGTCCACAAATCTTTGGTTGGTTTGGCGATCTAGATAAAGGCCCTTATAGTGTGCCTCTGCATGATCGTCGCTTAAGCTATGCCAATAATAACTATTGTGCCTTTATTCGTAAGATTCCTTCTGATCAAGCTTTTTATTTGTGTTTATCTATATCATTAATTTTAATGTTTATGGTATTAATCTTCTTTAGTTTTGGCTTTTTTTCAATATTACTAAAAAAATCTGAATGGAATGTTTTTTTTATAGTATTAGTTGGCATGTTATTAGTTTCATTTGTTATCTATTCATATGCACTTCCAGAACTCTATCAAAATGCTTTTTCTTGGCGTGGTAGTCCCATTATATTTAATCGTAAAACGGGTAAAGTCTATGTTAACGAAAGTTATTTTTTTAACTTTAAAGTATTACGGCATCCGGCGGTATTTTTACAACCGAAAAAACGCCGTATAAAAGAGTATGATTGGGATGATTTGCATGGTGTTATTATTCATAATATGTCACGTAATGCCCTAACTTCAACCGTGCTAATGGTGTGCCAACCCGGTACGCATCAAGTGATTGATCATATCATGTTAGATCCTATTCGAGCTGGCGCAGGGAGCACATTTGTTTGGGGGTGGATCAATAGTTTTATGGTGTATTATAAATCAGCCAATATCGATGACGGTGAATATAAATCAGATCAAGAAGCGGCATTTAAAGCCCATAGGATTGACGGTCAAGGCTGGCCACAATGGATGGTTGAAGCGTTTAATACCACATCATTAGAAGCGCTCGCTGAAATCAAACAACGGCACAATATAACGAAATAGCTCAAAAGCCGTTGCAGTTTGGCAAGAATGGGCAAAGCCATGAGGATTTGATTGAATCTCGCTTTAATATCCATTCAACAGGGGTACATCATGACTCAGTAGAGGCACATTCCCCAATCCATCTAAACGAGATAAAGCCAAAGAGTCCCTAAAAATCACAGAGTGGAATGATAACGCCTTTTATTATATGAATAATAAGTGTATTGAGACTTGGTGCAAACAAAGCCAACATCCATCATATATCATTTTTCATTTATTTCAATTATAGCTAACTGCAATTTTTGTTGGAACTTATACAGACTGTCGGGTGAATATGCCCATGAAGAACGTAATTACCAACCAAAATTAACCTATATTTATATATTTATGTTTTTATGATTATGGTAGTATCGTTTTATTGTGGCCAGCTGATGATGAGAACATTTAGTGCATTGCTAAAGGCTAGTATTACATTTTCCCAATATTTAATAGTAAAGCAAACACAACAATACTAAAACCTTGATATATTTTTAAACATTTCCACTCGCATTAAGTAATCATAAAGCGGGACTAACTGTTTAAATCCTTTCATCAATTTGTTGGGTAAATCGCTATTTAACACATCTTCAATATGATTACTTCTCACCATAACAACTAGATTTTTGCGATTATACCATGTTGCTATTTTTGCGTCTTGCTCTTTGATTAACGGTCGTTTATAACTTTCACCAACAAGTTCAAATGGTTTTTTTACACAACGAGTCATCATTAAAAACTTATTTGTATCATTAAGAATTTCTTTTCGAAAAATATCCATCGTTTTTTTTGATGAACAATAATAACCAAGACCATATTGATAACTACTTGGGCTAATTTCAAAAAAGTAAGCTGGCGCTTCTTTCCAATCTCGATTCGGTTGTTTAAAGGTCAACCATAAACGGTTACGATAAAGTGATTTATCATTTGAAAAACGAGTATCGCGATGAATACGTGAAATTGTTTTTCCAATAGCAGGTCTAGTTTCAAACCATTTATCAATTTTAAGCATCTCTGGTGATAGTTGCTCAACCAAAAGCCTGAAGGGTTTAACTAAATCGTTATCATAAATAGCGCGATGTTGTTCAAACCAAGATTTGCTGTTATTTATCCAAACATCTTGCAAAAAATTAAGCCCAGCTTGTGTAAAACCAGTGAAGTTTGCCATAGCTTACTCCTTAAATAACGTTCTTACTTTTTCTAAATCTTCTAGCGTATCAACCCCTGTTGCAGGAGGTTGTTTTGCCACTGCAACATGAATTTTTTGTCCATACCAAAGTACTCTAAGTTGTTCTAGCATTTCAATTTGCTCAAGTGAAGATGGCGCCCAGTTGATATACTGACGAATAAAGCCAGCACGATAAGCGTAAATACCAATATGACGAAGATAAAAATTACCAATACTAGATTGTTTTAATAGATCAGATTTAGCAAAGCGATCTCGTTCCCAAGGAATCGTAGCACGAGAAAAATAAAGTGCATAACCATCTTTGTCAGTCACAACTTTAACCGCACCAGTATTAAATGCTTCTTCAACAGAATCAATTGTCACCGCTAATGTTGCCATTCCCGTTTTATATTGCACCAAGTTTTCAGCCACTTGGTCAATAATAACGGGTGGAATTAAAGGTTCATCCCCCTGTACATTAACAATAATTTCATCATCAGCAAATTGATAAGCATTAATGACCTCTGCTAGCCTTTCAGTACCAGAATTATGCTTGTCACTAGTAAGAATAACTTCACCGCCATATTCCTTGACTACCTTAAAAACTTGCTGATGATCTGTTGCAATAATTACTCGATTGGCTGACGACTTTTTTGCTTGCTCCATCACACGAACAATCATAGGTTTACCATGAATATCTGCTAGTGGTTTAGCAGGCAAACGGCTTGAAGCATACCTAGCAGGAATAATAACCGAAAAATTCATAATTAATACCCTAACTATTATTTTTGAACAGGCTGTGATTGATTGAGTGGCTTTGCTTCACTTTCTAGCAATACAGGAATGTTATCTTTGATTGCATAAACCAAATTATCTACTTGGCAAATTAACTGCTGATTATTGACATCATATTGTAATTGCCCATGGCATTTAGGACACGCAATTGCGCTTAATAGGATTTCTTTCATGTTTTATTCTCTTTGAGATTTTGTCTTAGCTAATAACAAACAGATCTGATCTACTGCCCCTACTGGTATTTCCGCATCAATGGGTAGATACCACCAATTTTTTTGGGCAAACTGCCTGCATTTAACGGCATCTTTTTCAGTCATTAAAAGTGTTTGTTCACTACTTGCAACATTGTTTAACAATGGTAAAGTAAATTTTTGATGATCAGCAAAAGAAGCAGTTTTAACCACATCAACTTGCATTTTAATCAACATATCAAAAAAACGCTGAGGATGACTAATACCCGCAATAGCACAAATATTTTGCAACGAAGATAACGTTTTTTGTTCTTTAGTAAGCAAATTTACTGCATACAGTGGTGTTAATTGCATTGTGTAAGTTTTTTCTGCGTACTGCTGCGTAAAATGATTTACGCTATCACCATTTATAATAATTAAATCAACTGATTTTAATCGAGTTTCTCGCTCTCTCATTGGCCCTGCAGGCATCCACCATCCATTACCAAATAAACGCTTTCCATCAACCACTACCACCTCAATGTCCCGCGCTAAAGCATAATGTTGCAAGCCATCATCGGTCAAAATAACATCTAACTCATACTGCTTTAATAATGCTTGAACAGCTTCAGCGCGATGCGGCGATACGGCGACAGGCACATTAGCACGTTGAAAAATAAGTACCGGTTCGTCACCAGCTTGTTCGGTTGTGGTTGTATTATCTAAAATAAGTGGATAGTTATCAGCCTTACCACCATACCCTCGTGAAACAACCCCAACTTGTAATCCTTTTTGTTTTAACGATTCAATTAAAGCTACAACTAGTGGTGTTTTGCCATTACCTCCAACTGATAAGTTGCCAATAACGATAATAGGAACTGGGGAGTGCCAAGATTTTAAAATACCTAATCGATACAAAGAACGACGAACAAAAGCAACCAAACCATATAATAAAGAAAATGGTATAAGTAACCAACATAATCGATTTTTACCATACCACAGTTTTTCAATCATAACTTTAACTTCACTTAATTACATTGAGTAAAATTGTTTTATCTCTTAATGTCGATATAACAATTATTAAAATAGTTGCCTATAGCAAACGATACTCTATTTTACTCATAAATTGGTAAACTACCAAACCAATCATGATACCATCTCGGTTTAATTTCACCTCGCATAGTTTTTAACTTCCAAGTATGTTTATCAAAAAATAAACTTATTTGACCAGTTCTAGCAGTAACATAATGATCTAAGTGTAAATCTTGATACCTCGTTATTACCTTATTAGAAGGCAGTTTCCAAGGATTATAACGAGATGTAGACGCCAACGATTTTACTGGTTTAACATGGTTTAAAAATGCATAACTTGATGAAGTACTACTGCCATGATGCGGAATTTGCAAGATGGTGGATGCTAACTGATCTCGATACTTTGTAATTAACTGATATTCCTGATTACGCTCTAAATCTCCAGTTAGTAACACCGAAAAAAGTCCAACGGTAACTTGCACCACACAAGAATCCTTATTTTGTGCATATTTAACCAACTGAGTAGGCCACAACACATTAAACGTCAGATCATTCCAAATAATATGATTACCGGCTAAACATGGATAATCATTATTCAAATCATAAGAAGAACTCATTAACCATGCCTTAGGATAAAGACTTTTCAGTAATTCCAAACCACCAACATGATCATTGTGTTGATGACTAATAATAATGCCTTGTACATTCAAATTATGCCATTGCAAAAAAGGAATAATAACTTTTTTCACAGCGGAACTTTTTTCCCATGTAGCTCCCGTATCATACAAAATGGCTGACTTGCCATCATGAATAACAATAGCCAATCCATGACCGACATCTAACATATCTAACCGCCATCGATATTGCTGCTGTTTAAAAAATGGCGTGACTATTATCATTAAAATGACTAACAAAGTAATGCTAAAGTGGCGCCACATTCTAGTACGAATTATAACTACCGCTAGCCAACCTAAAAGGCTTAATAAATAAAAGTCTGATGGAATTTTAAGCCATAGCAAATTAAGCCGATTTAAACTTAAAAATAACCATTCCAGGGATTTATCAGCAATAAACCAAAACCACAATGCGCTAGAAAAACAGTTAACAACACTAGATATTAACGCCAGTAAAACAGCGGGAAAAGTAAATAACGAAATAATAGGAATCGCAATTAAATTGGTTAAAATTGAAACCGCACTAAAACCCTGAAAAACTAAAAATTGAATGGGAAGCAATAACAAGGTTAATCCAAACTGCAAATGCAATAACCTAAGCACATACCAACGCTTTTTGTTCTTTACTGATTTAGGAAGTGGCAACCAATCAAACAAAAAAATTAAGCTAATTACTGCATAGCAAGATAACCAAAAACTTTCAGATAAAATCATCAACGGATCAAACAACAATAATAACGCAATAATTCGATTAACTTTCTGCCATGCACTTATTTGATGTTTTTTATAACGTAAATAAATCCAAATTGATAAAGCTAATATAGCACGCAATGTAGGAGGATTGAAATTAGTTAACCATGCATAAAAGAGTGCACATAACCACCCTATAATAATTGGCACAAAAAAATAGATAAAACGCTGTGGAATAAAAAATAGTAAAGCTTTAACCAAAAAGCAGCTAAAACTAAAAACAACTAGAATATGCATACCCGATATTGCCATTAAATGGGCAACACCTGTTTGCATCATTACCATACGATGCGAGTCGTCTAATTGAGAGCGCTCACCAAAAGCAAGGGCAAGCAAAATACCTCGATAATCAAATAAATCTATATAAGGGAGTACTAAATCAACAATAGTTTGCCTTAAATCTGATTGACTATCTAACAGTCTGGCATCAATTAACTTAGCTGATAATATACTTCGGTTTGCTATTGAAAAGCGCTGGCTATCAAATCCTCCATCATTTAAATAACCATGCACAACTTTTGTTTTTAGTGTTAATTGCCAAATCTGCCCTGACTTTGGGAGTTCCAGCCTATCCCAGTAAATCGAAATCGGAATATTATTTGACAGCATAACTTCTGAAATGGAAAAAATAGAAAATGGCAAATAATAAGGCTCAATGACTGTTACTGCCTGATGAGTATTGATATTAACCACCTTTGCTCTAACGACTAACGTTTTATCAATATAAGAAGAAATGTTCGATAAATATTGCTTACAATAAGCATTAGACCACAAAAATCCTAAAAAAAACATAACCCAAACAAACAAAAAATAACGCAATTTAATCGGAACAACCAGTACCAAAATAAATAAAATAACAGCAATACAATACCACTGCCAATTAGACAATAATTGTGGCAAAAACAGTAATGGCAAGCAACCTAACGAAAACATGATAGCCATTAAATCTAAAGAACAAAATTTTCGCACTAGCGCCTACTATCTTTATATTAAAAATAGCCAGCCTATCACTTGATATCATCAAAGAAATAATTGATTTTGGATTTTTCGATCTATATTCCATTTTAATTATTAAACTTAATGAAATTTTCTAAAAAGGTTTGCAATGTTTCAAATTTTAAAAAGCGAGATCGTTAATGCGGATTATTACCGAAGAGTCGATGTTTTTCACTAATTAAGGAAGAATTGAATTGACTAATTAATAATAATTGTCAAATAGCGGAAGTTAAGTTACTCTAAATAAAAAAGCCATTGATTTAACTCAAAGGCTTTTATCTAAGTAGAAAATTAAATATTATGCGTTTGCAGCTTTATTTACTCTTTCACGCAATTCTTTACCCGGTTTGAAGTGAGGAATATATTTATGTTTAACTTCAACATTACCGCCAGTTCTTGGGTTTCTTGCTTTACGAGGAGCTCGGTAGTTCAAACTAAAACTGCCAAAGCCTCGAATTTCTACACGATCGTTACTTTCCATGGCTAAAGCGATCTGTTCGATGATATCTCTAACTGAATCATCAACTAATTGCACAGGAAGATGTGTTCGCCAGTTAACAATTCGTTCTACTAAATCTGATCTGTTCATGGTCACTCCTAATTTATTTATGTGGCATGTAACTTATTTATTTTATCCCATAAAAGAAAAAGAGGGCAAGCCCTCTTTACTCTTTACATAAATATTTTTTACTCAGTTTTTGATGCTGCTTTAAAAGCTTCAGCCATTGCATTAGTAAATGATGCATCTTCTTGACTTGCTGAATTATTTACAGCAGCAAGTGCCTCTTTCTCGTCAGCTTCATCTTTTGCACGTACTGATAACGAAATTGCACGAGTTTTACGATCGATATTAACAATTTTAGCTTCAACTTCATCACCAACTTTTAATGCAGTTGTTGCATCTTCAATACGTTCACGAGCGATATCTTGTGCTTTCAAGTAACCTTCAATACCTTCAGCGATTTCGATAGTTGCACCTTTTGCGTCTACTGCAGTTACAGTACCTTTAACGATTGTGCCTTTTTTGTAGTTAGACGCAAAACTACTAAATGGATCGTCTTCTAATTGTTTAACACCTAAAGAAATACGTTCACGCTCTGCATCAACTTGTAAAACAACAGCTTCGATATCATCACCTTTTTTATAAGCTTTAACAGCTTCTTCGCCAGGCATATTCCAAGAGATATCTGAAAGATGAACTAAACCATCGATACCACCCTCTAAACCAATGAAGATACCAAAATCAGTGATTGATTTGATCTTACCGCTAACTTTATCACCTTTGTTGTGTGATTCAGCAAATTGTAACCATGGATTTGGTTTGCATTGTTTAAGACCAAGAGAAATACGACGACGCTCTTCATCTATTTCAAGAACAATAACTTCAACCATATCACCTAAGCTAACCACTTTTGACGGGTGAATGTTTTTATTTGTCCAATCCATTTCAGAAACGTGAACTAAACCTTCAACGCCTGTTTCGATCTCTACAAAACAACCGTAGTCAGTTAGGTTAGTTACTTTACCTGTTACTTTAGTGCCTTCTGGGTAACGTTTAGCAATTGAAACCCATGGATCTTCGCCTAATTGTTTTAAGCCAAGCGATACACGTGAACGATCTTTGTCAAATTTAAGTACTTTAACAAGTAATTCTTGACCTACTTCAACCACTTCACTTGGATGTTTAACACGTTTCCAAGCCATATCAGTGATATGAAGTAAACCATCAACCCCACCAAGATCAACGAATGCGCCGTAATCAGTAAGATTTTTGATAATACCTTTAACTTCAGAACCTTCTTGTAAATTTTCAAGAAGTTGTTCTCTTTCTGCGCTATTCTCAGATTCGATAACCGCACGACGTGAAACAACAACATTATTGCGTTTTTGGTCTAATTTAATAACTTTTAATTCGATTTCTCTGTTTTCAATATGAGAAGTATCGCGTAATGGACGAACATCAACAAGCGAACCAGGAAGGAACGCACGAACCCCATTAAGATCAACCGTAAAGCCACCTTTAACTTTACCATTGATAACACCTAAAACTGTTGCAGCATCATCAACTGCTTTTTCTAGTGTTAACCACGCTTCATGGCGTTTAGCTTTTTCACGAGATAAGATTGTTTCACCAAAGCCATCTTCAATTGAGTCAAGAACGACATCAACAACGTCGCCAACTTGAACTTCTAATTCGCCTTGGGCATTTTTAAACTGCTCTACTGGAATTGCTGATTCAGATTTTAAACCAGCATCAACTAAAACAACATCTTTGTCGATTGCAACGACAGTACCACGGATCATATTACCAGAACGAGTGTCTAGTTGATTTAAAGACTCTTCAAAGAGTTGAGCAAAAGATTCAGTCATATTTATATACTTAAATTAATATTAACGTCCACATTACATCTTGTCTTGTGGGGTTGTTTAAAATACTCCAAACATCCCTATATTGGAGCTTGATCAACGCTGAAAGCAAATTTACAACGCAAGTTTTTTGTTTATATACTCAATAGATTGATTAAAAACATCTTGGATAGACTTTGATGTGGTATTAATTTCTAGAGCATCCCTTGCAGGTTTGAGTGGCGCAACAGTTCGATTACGATCGCGTTCATCACGCGCAGTTATCTCCCGCAAAATTTCGTCGAATTTAACATGATTTTGCTTATCTTGCAACTGTTTCATTCTCCTTTCTGCGCGAGAGTGTGCACTTGCATCAAGAAAAATTTTAACAGGTGCATCACTAAACACCACACTCCCCATATCACGACCGTCCGCAATTAATCCTGGTGCTTGCTTAAAGTCACGCTGACGCTGTAATAAAGCTATTCTAACTGAATTAATTGACGCCACTTTTGCTGCCGCCCCTCCAGTTTGTTCTGTGCGGATGTCTTTAGTAACATCAACATGATTTAATAGCACTTTAACACCACAACTATGGGTATCAAACGTTAGCGGTAAATTAAGGGCTAATTGCTCAAGTTGGGAAGCATCATCTAGCGCAATACCTTGCTTAAGCGCACTAAATGCCAGCGCACGATAGATAGCGCCAGAATCTAAAAGATGCCATTTAAAATGTTTGGCTAATGCTTGGCATAATGTGCCCTTACCAACACCACTTGGCCCATCAACAGCAATAACGGGAACAGATTTATTCATTTTATTCTTCACTTAATCGTTTAAATTGTTCAAAATAATCAGGAAAAGTCTTCATTGTACATTTCGGATCTAATATTGTTACAGGTGTATCAGAAAGCGCTATGAGAGAAAAACACATAGCAATACGGTGATCATTATAGGTTTCGATTTCGGCATGGGTTAATTTAACTGGAGGCACAATAGTAATATAATCACGACCTTCATCAACTTTTGCTCCAACCTTTCTTAACTCAGTGGCCATAGCATATAAGCGATCAGTCTCTTTAACTCGCCAATTATAAATATTACGGATTGTAGTTGGCTCTTTAGCAAATAAAGCAGTTGTTGCTATCGTCATTGCGGCATCTGGAATATGATTCATATCCATATCAATACCGTGTAATTCACCACGTGAACATTCAATATAATCATCAGCCCAAGTCACTGTAGCGCCCATTTTTTTAAGCACATGAGCAAACTGCGTATCGCCTTGTAAGCTATTTTTACCAATGCCCGTTACCCTAACACGACCACCTTTAATTGCAGCGGCTGCTAAAAAATAAGAAGCCGATGAGGCGTCGCCTTCAACTAAATAATGATCCGGCGATTGATAACACTGATTTGCTTTAACCGTAAATTTTTGATAGTTGTGATTTGTGACCGATACACCAAAAATAGCCATCATTTTGATAGTGATATCAATATAAGGTTTAGATACCAAATCACCAATGATAGTAATTTCAGTATCATTTTGTGCCAGTGGCGAAGCCATTAACAACGCGGTTAAGAATTGGCTAGATACTGAACCATCAACTTGGATGTTACCGCCAATAAAACCACCTTGAATATGTAGTGGTGGATAACCTTCATTTTCGATATAATCAATATTAGCTCCACCTTGACGCAATGCATCAACTAAATGGCCAATTGGACGTTCTTTCATACGAGGTTCACCAGTTAACACAATATTATTAGGGCCAAGACATAATGCAGCAGCTAAAGGACGCATTGCCGTACCAGCATTACCTAAAAAAAGCTCTAATGTATGGTCAGATTGCAACATCCCCCCTATACCTTGAACATCACAAATGGTGCGATCGTGCGATAACTGATACTTAACACCTAATGCTGCAAGTGCATCAAGCATATAACGCACATCATCACTATCCAGTAAATTAGTTAAACGAGTATTACCTTTACTTAGTGCTGATAGTAATAACGCACGATTAGAAACACTTTTTGAACCTGGCAAATTAATCGTACCATTAAATTTTTTTATCGGTTGTAATGTTAAGGATAACATAATGACTCTCTTTAATATTCTTTAAAATTTTTCTAACGTCGCTTTTAATAAATCAATTGCTTGCTTATCTTTAGCGCTATTTCGCCATAACTTATCAAATAAATGACGATACCGTTTAATGGCATCATAGGATGACGTGATTGATGCAATACCAGTAGTAACATTAGGTAACTCACCTAATCGAAACGGGCTCATCGCTAATGAAATAGGATTTCCATCTTGATAAAAAATTTGAAAAGCAATTGATGGAATTGCTTCTTGTGTAATAGCAATGGTTGGCACAAAGGATTGTTGTTCTATTAGCTCAATTAAATGATAAACTTCTTTACGTGCTAATAACATCCTTTCTGACTTCTTTCCTGGCGAAATTGTCAAATTTCCCACTAAACCAATATGCAAAAACCGCTCTACATTACGTAAGCTAATTAAATTGATGACCTTTGGGACTGATTGATGAAACTGCTTTTTACGTTCTTTTAAAATCGACAAAATGACTGAATATTTTTGATGATCAATCGACTCGCTTGATTCATTGAGCATCAGAGCTAAATGAGAAAGATAATCTGGTGAAGTTAATAAAAATGAAAAAGGATCGAAGTGAGAATAGATATGGGTTGATTGTTCTTCTAACTGGCGCATACGCTCAAAAAAACCGTCACCACTCGAGTAATATTCGGTATCAATTCCAAGCAAACTCGCAAAAGAAGTATCAAGTAACAAGGCCAACCGTTCTAAAGTTTCGATTTTAACAATTTCACCTTTCTCTAACCGATAGACTGCTGCTCTTGAAATTTTAAGGCTCTCTGCGACATCTTCAGCCTTCAAAGAGGCAGCAATCCGATACGCACGTAGACGCTGACCTATAGCACAATAATCAATCGTTCTAGTAATCATAATACACTCAAACTATTGGGATTTTGGCAGTGTATCACAAGGTGATAGCAATGCCAATTTTTGGCAAAATGTTTCAGGCATAGCCTATATTTTCATCAACAATTTAAATAACAACTATTTTAATAACACTTTTTGCAATGTTGATACATTTTCAAATTCAGTAAACTCAGAAATTGACTCTGGTTGTTTAGTATTATCTTCACGCTTACCAAGAACTTGTGATGCAAACAAAAAACCTTTTTTATCCATAACTGAACGGTTATAAAAATCAACTAAATCTTGTTGAGTCATTTTTTTCAATTGTTCAATTTTTTTGTGCCGTGAATCAAACGCAAAACGCGAATTTCGATAGTCTGCCATATAACGGCTAAACTCCTCATCCAAGGTTTGTGGTGGCATTTTCAATTCATCAAGTACCGCTTTTTTATATTGCTCAATATCTTGTTTAGATAACGCTTTAAGCTTATTTAATATAACAGGATAGAATGCTTGATAACGCTTAAATAAATAAGCTGGATCGTATTGGTTGCTTTGAATGATAAAACTCATTCCAACTGAATCCCCTACTGTAACAGGGCCAGCAAATACAGCGTAGCCGAGTTGCTCGTTAGTACGCAATTGTTCAAAAAACCATGGCGATATGATTTTAGACAGCGTATAACTTATCATACTACTACTAATTCGATCATAACCTGTTGGGATATAGCTCATCATCAAAGCATTATCAGTGCTTTTTGCATGTTGAGTCATTTTAGCTTCTAACGCGTTTTTAATCCGAATATTATCAACAGGAGTAAATTCAACATCACGCACTAGTGTTTTTTGGATGGCATGATAAAGATCTAAAGAGTCCTCGTTAGACAAATTACCCAAGCTAAGCATATAAGGTACTGAGCGGGTTAATAAGTTATCGCGGTAAGTTAACACATCATTAATAGTCATGTTTGCTGCAAATTGGCGCCTTTCATCCCGCTCAAAATACGGTAAATCTGACAACGCATTAACAGGGTTAACCGCCAACCAATAACTTTTAGCATGCTCAACTTTATCCAATTCTTGCAAATACCAAGATTTAGCTAATACTAAACTTTGCTCATCAATCGTCACATTGCGATAACTATTAAGTATTGCCTTCACCATTTTAGGTAAATGCTGACTAAAGCCACTAGCTGAAATCATCAAACCATTATCATTATCCGTTGATAACGAAATACCCGCAATCCCAGCTTGAAAACGTAATTGTTCTAAATTACGACTTGCAATGTAATCAAGTAGATTAAAAGCAACCTCTGCTTTAGCATCACTAAAAGCCTTGTTATTACGTAACGAAACCACAATCGCTGCTTTAGGTTCAGCTTTAAAATACTGACTAACAAAATGAAGATGATTGCCACGTTTACTAAACTCAGCTGGCTGAGTTTGATCGCGGTTTTGCTTCGCAATTGAAAAATCGTCAGGAATATAAGGATTTAATTCAGGTAAACTAAATGTAAAACTTTTGCCTAATGTTAACCAATTTGCTTTTTGCTCGTTAGTAACATTATCAATTTTATAAGGTGCATCCACAAAATATGCAGTATTATTAGTCAATTGATTTGGTGAAATCACCCAAACTCTAACATTATCGGGAGTTAAACTTTTTAAGCGTGTAATGATCGCAGTTTTATCAAAATTACTTGCAATGAAATTAGAATTTAATACATTTTTAACGGGATACAACAGCATCTGATCAGATAGCCATTCCACATAAGACATATCACGCTCAACATCCTGATACTTAAATTCTAATGCTAAAACTTTTTTAAGCTCCTCATAATAAGCATCAGAAATCCCTTCTTTTTGGATTAACTGCAAATAATTGAAAATAGCTCCAATTACTTTATCTTTTTGAGCGAGACCATCGTCGGTTAAGCTCACATTAATACTCAACATACCGCTATTACCATAACGGATAGGGTTGATAGATGAACTAATACCCTCAATAAGCCCCTGCTTTTGTAACTGATCAGACAACGTGTTGGGGCTACTATTATCAATTAAATAAGTGATATATTCATCACTTTTATCAGCAAATTTATCTAAATTGTTTTCCATTGGAAATTGTAAAAATAGCAATTTCTTAGGTTGCGCTGGCACCATTGCAATCTGTTTGCTTAGCACATTTGGTGTGATCGCTGGCTTATCAACTATTGGAACATTAATGTTTTTATTAGGGATTTTACCAAAGGTGTTTTCAGCCAATTTTGCCAATTGATTGATTGACTGATTACTATAAATCACCCCTACCATAATATTGGACGAATAATAATCACGATGAAAACCGACTAACGCATTTTGCAACATACTGCTGTCTTTATCACTTAACGTTTCTAGATTACCACCCGAAAATTGCGAAGCAGGATGATTTTGATTAATTGTTTCGGAATCAACTTGCCCAATTCGAAAACCATCGTTCGATCTAGCCATTGTAAGTTCAGCATTAACCGCATTACGTTCTTTATCGGCAAATTTAGGATCTAATCTAGGCTCAGCAATAGCGTCGGCTAAATAATCAAGTGCTGTATCTAATGCACTATTTTCAACTTCAAAATAAAAGGCTGTTCTATATAAGGCAGTACTGGCATTATAACTACCTGAATGACGGCTTAAAAACTGCGAAAAACTGGCTGGTTCAGGATACTTTGTTGATCCCATTAGCACCATATGTTCAGTATAATGCGCCAAGCCTTGCTGATCTTTAGGATCTTGGAGTGAACCCACAGGCAATGCTAATGAACCAAGCGACTTAACCGCATTAGGATCAGACACAAGCAGCACCCGCATTTGATTTGTCATTTCAATCACTTCATATTGGCGATTGTCACGATCACTTTGTTGTACTCTTTCTAACAAAACTGGTCTTGCAAGCTTATTTTCAATGGCAAACGATACAGGTGAAGTAGTCATAGTTAATAATCCAATAAAGCTACCAATTATTAAATTCACTATTTTTTTATTTTCGAAATCCATAATATTCACTCACTTGACTTCATCGTCAAAAAAACAACTGTAAAAAATAGAAAGCGAATTTATCAAAGTACCTAGGTATAATGATAAATTTCGCTATTATGTAATAAATACAATTAATGTTCCCGAGTTTTTCGAAATTCAACATCAGGATATCGTTCTTCGGTCAAATTTAAATTAACCATACTTGGCGCAATATAAGAAAGGTTATCTCCCCCATCTAAAGCCAAGTTCTGCTCGCATTTGCGCTTAAACTCTTCCAATTTTTTTACATCACTACATTCAACCCAACGAGCGGTTGTCACATTCACAGGCTCATAAATGGCTTCAACGTTATATTCCGATTTTAAACGCGCAACGACCACATCAAACTGTAGCACACCAACAGCGCCCACAATTAAATCATTATTTGCTAATGGGCGGAATACTTGTACCGCTCCTTCCTCTGAAAGTTGAACAAGTCCTTTTAATAATTGTTTTTGTTTGAGAGGATCTCTTAAACGAATGCGACGGAATAGTTCTGGTGCAAAGTTAGGAATACCAGTAAATTTCAGGTCTTCGCCTTGCGTAAAGGTATCACCGATTTGAATCGTACCATGATTATGTAAACCAATAATATCGCCGGCATAGGCCTCTTCAACATGTTCACGATCACCTGCCATAAATGTTAAAGCATCAGATATATTAACATCTTTAGCGATACGCACATGACGTAACTTCATGCCTTTTTCATATTTGCCTGACACAATGCGCATAAAAGCAACTCTATCTCGATGCTTAGGATCCATATTGGCTTGGATTTTAAAGACAAAACCACTGAATTTTTCTTCTGATGATTCAACTTCACGTTTATCGGTTTGACGAGGTTGAGGAGTTGGTGCCCAAGCAGTTAAGCCATCAAGCATATGATCAACCCCAAAATTACCCAATGCCGTACCAAAAAAGACTGGCGTTAAATCACCCGACAAGAAAGCATCTAGATCAAATTTATTGGAAGCCCCTTGCACTAATTCAAGCTCTTCACGCAGTTGCTGTGCTAAATCATCACCGACCGCTAAATCTAAATCAGGGTTAGCTAACCCTTTAATAATTCGAACCTCTTGTATAGTATGGCCTTGACCAGATTGGTAAAGGTAGGTTTCATCTTTCGCTAAATGATAAACACCCTTAAATAACTTGCCACACCCAATTGGCCACGTAATCGGTGCGCACATTATATTTAGCTCATTTTCGACTTCATCAAGCAATTCCATCGGATCACGAATATCACGGTCTAACTTATTCATAAAGGTTAAAATTGGCGTATTACGTAAACGCGTGACTTCCATTAATTTACGTGTGCGATCTTCAACCCCTTTTGCTGCATCAATCACCATCAAACAACTATCAACTGCAGTTAAAGTACGGTAAGTATCTTCAGAAAAGTCTTCGTGCCCAGGAGTATCCAATAAATTAACTAAGCAATCATTATAAGGAAACTGCATCACTGATGTCGTAATCGAAATACCACGCTGTTTTTCCATTTCCATCCAGTCTGATTTAGCATGCTGGACATTAGCACCACGGCCTTTAACTGTACCTGCTGTTTGGATTGCGTGACCAAATAAAAGTACCTTTTCGGTAATGGTTGTTTTACCTGCATCGGGGTGAGATATAATCGCAAAAGTGCGACGTGCATTAACTTCGTCTAAATAAGCTTGTTCTGTCATAAAACTGTTTTAACCACACAAAAATAATCACCCATTCTAGCAGGTATCTGTCTGTTTTGCTATTAATGTTATATACACAATGCCATTTGCCTTATTTGTTTATCTAGCATAATATTTTCCCTAATAATTCATGTATAATTTACCGCTTCTTGTCAAAAAGTTTCAGGAAAGCATGCGTTTTAGTATAAAATCGGAACTTACTATGAACATTCGTGATTTAAAATTGTACCTACATTTATGCGAAACCTGTCACTTTGGTATCACCGCACATGCCATGCATGTTAGCCCATCAACCTTATCAAGACAGATCCAACGGCTTGAGGAGCACTTTGGACATCCACTATTTATTCGCGACAACAGACAAGTTCAAATCACTCAAGTGGGCGAAAAAGTTAAACGCTTTGCGCAACAAGTTATAAACTTGCACCAACAGTTAAAACACGATTTAGATCAATCCAACCAACAACTTATTGGCGAACTTACACTTTTTTGTTCAGTCACCGCCGCTTATAGCCACTTACCGGAAATACTCGATCGCTTTAGGATCCACTATCCGCTGGTTGAAATTAAACTATCAACCGGCGATGCTGCTGACGCCGTGGAAAAGATACAAACAAATGCATCCGATTTAGCCATAGCTGGCAAACCCAAGCAGCTACCGAAAGGGATTGAATTTTTAAAATTTGGCGAAATTGAAATGGTCTTGCTTATACCTAAACTTAATAGTTCATTTAGCGACAAGTTACATCAAAAACAGCCAGATTGGCATAATATTCCATTTATATTGCCAGAACACGGGCCAAGCCGGCATCGTATCGATTTATGGTTTAAACAAAAAAAAATCACCAATCCAAAAATTTATGCAACAGTTGCTGGTCACGAAGCCATTGTATCGATGGTTGCTTTAGGTTGTGGGGTAGCCTTATTACCTAAAGTTGTAATGGACAACAGCCCTGAGCGAATAAGAGAGCGCATAACCGAATGGTCAACAAACTTAATGGAACCGTTTGATGTGGGTATTTGCGTACAAAAAAGACGATTATCTGAAAAAATTATTGCCGCCTTTTGGGCAATTTGCGATCTAAATTTGCCCAATAACGAATAACAAAATATAGTGTATAATTACACTGGACAAAATTAAAACCATAATAATGGGTATATTAATTAGCTGATAAATGACCGAATTATGATAATAATCAAATCGGGCAAAATATCATTATAATGGAATTAAAAATGAAACAAATAGAATTGAAAACATTCGCTTTATTAATACTTTTTTCCGCTGTCACCACGCCATTAGCGGCACAGGTCAACACTACAAAATCACCCCAAGCAGTAGAATGGGCTGAAGTAAGCACATCTCAAAAAAGTACTATGACCAACATAATTAAAAACCAAAGCGACAGCGAAAATAGCCAGGCCATTTCAAACACCAACAAAAATAACAACATCCCCACTACTGTGGCAGCAACTACAGCCAATGCGGATGTTGAAGCTAATAGCAATAACTTTACCCAAATTGATAACACAATAAAAAAACCTAAATGGCTAGTTCGCAATACATTGGCTTATTATGATGGCGATAGCAACGATCTTGTTACTGCTGGACTCGGTTTTACTCCATTATCAATTTCTATTATCACGCCAGAAGTTGCAATTCCAGCCAAACCGAATTTTCAAGAACGTCGACAAGCAAAGTTAAATCGCTATATTGACACCAAAATCGGCGAAGGAACTTTCTTTGGTTTTAGAAAGCAAGAATTAACTCCTCTATTTGACGGTAAAATTGCAGGTACCGAAATATTAGCCTTACAAAGCCAAGATGGCGTTGGCATGTTACTACAAATTCCAATTGATTTTGACAAAAATAAACCCTGCATTGTTGCTGTTCCTGCCAGTGATTCAGACGGAGTATTAAATGCCAAAGATGTACAAATTCGTGGGTTATGGGGACTTCGTCACAACTGTGCAGTGGTATATAATGATAAAGGATTAGGCAACGGCATTTATGATATCGAACGCCAACTTGGCTTTACGGTATGGGGAGAAGTGCAAAGCGGTAATATCTTATTTTATCCTTCAATTAACAATAGAAAGCAATACATCAAAAAATACCCTCATCGTTATGCCATAAAACAGCTTCACTCAAAACTGAATGCCGAAGCTCGATGGGGTGAGCATGTATTAAAATCCCTAGAATTTGCCTTTTATGAACTTAATAGTATGTTTTCGTCCAATAATCTAGCAATATTTAACAAAGACAACACTCTAGTCTTAGTGTATGGCGCAGGCGATGGTGGCGGTGCTGCATTAAAAGCCGGTGAATTAGATGAGCAAAATATAATTGACGGTATTGTAGCAGTTAATCCACAAATACAACCCAATCTTGATAAATTCCCAATCATGCTCAAAATAGGCAGCAACCACCAACAAAAACTTGAAGCCAAATCGATTGCAAATTACAGCGCTTATGGTGCGTTATATATACCATGTGCTATCCCTGCGATAAAAGGACATAAAGACGACTCTTACGTACCTTATGCAGATTATTTCCATTATTCACAACAACGCTGTAATGCCCTAAAACAGGCAAAATTACTCACAACAGGCACGCCCGAAGAAGCGCTAAAAAAACTACACAAATATGGCTGGACGCCAGAGATGGACATTCAACTACCTTATTTTTACTATACTGAATCCATCGGTTTACCTTACCAATATATTAGTGCTTATGGCAAATACGATGTCACCGAAAACATGTGTGATTTTTCAGTCGCCAGTACCCAACAAAACCCAATATACTACAGTGGTAAAGTGGCGCCATTAAAAGAATTTTCGTTTGAGCAAATATGGGGAATGGCAAACGGACATTTACCACTATGGAACAGTCATGATGCGACAATTTTAGATCTCGTTGAAAACAATGACCTTAACACCCCAAGACGTGAATTTTATTCTAGTTCTCAAACAAACAATATGGTTGATTATGGCACTAAAGGATCGATTTGTGTTTATAAAAAATCCCAAGAACCGCGTGTTGAGGAAGGTATAAAACAAGTTATGGCATCAGGTAACTTACATGGCATAAAAACCTTTATTGTGCATGGTCGTAATAATGTTAAACAACTTCCAAATTACACTTCGCGCGCTTATGTAGCATTAAATAGCTTAGTTGAAGACCAACAATCGCAACTACGATACATCGAAGTTGAAAATGCCAGTTACTTAGACGGAAGAGCACCATTTGACAATACATTATTACCGATTGATTATTATGGTGAAGATGCCATCGAATGGTTGTGGGCTAACTTAACCACTAAAGCTACGCTACCTGTAAGCCAAGTGGTACGAGCCAAAGCGCGCGGAGGTAAAAGTGGTTATGCACCACAAGTAACTAGCAAAAATCTAAAACCGATAACACAAACGCCAAACCGCAACGATGTAATTCAACAAACTGATGGTACGCTAATATTACCAAATTAACAATAAATACGTCCTCAAAATCGCTATCGGTTTATACTGTAGCACTGCAGCTTAAACCGATAGCGCCCCCCAAAACTTAGCTAATGCCCTCTTTGACCGCCAAACAGATTTTGGGATATAACAAAAAAAATAGCGACTCTAATTGAGTATAATGCTGTTTAATATCAACAATAGTTTCTTTTAACAAATACAGTTTTGGTCTTCTATTTGCCATACCACTGAGCACGTTGCCAACAAAGTCGATAGAAGTATAATTTTCGAGCCATGAACCTTGCCACATCGCATTCATAAAATGCTGATAATCAACGGGATAAGCGTCAATATAAGGTTGGATATGCGCTTTTGTCACTTGATTAAATTGAGTTACACTGGGCAGCAACCCATAATTAACCCAGTGCTTTGACAAAAAATGATCCCACACAATATCTAATGTAATGGGTGCAACGCGTTGATGCGATTTCCGAAATAGTAACTTAGCTTGCTTAACTTCATGCAAGTTATCAATTAGGTTATCAATTTTGCGATGTAACATAATGCCATCGGCAATATCGGAATGATAAGTTAAATAGGGATTTCCTTTAACAAAATCTGCTACTGTATTCCCGATTAACGAACTGTGCGCTAACGTAGCCAAATGCAAATGAGCCAAAATATTCATAAAAATAGCAACCGTTAATTATTCACGATGCTTAAATTGACCTTCGGCAAAACCTTTTCGCCAATAGTTGGTAATTTGAAAAGCATCAGGCGATAAATGTGTATATTTACCCTTAATAGCATGGCGAACAGGTTGTGCCAATGAACGCTCCATTCCCCCCCAAAACAACAGCTTATTTTTTCCAGATAAATCAGCGTTGATCACCGCATCAACTAATTGATGGGGATTGTCCGAATTTTGTACAAACCAATTTACTGCAATATTTTTATTATCTGGCAACGATACCATATCACTTTTATGATTAACCTGTATAAAGGCAAAAGCCTTATGTTTTTTGGGAAGATGTTCAAGCGTATAACAAATGGCTGGCACGGCAGAAATATCACCAATTAACACCAAACAATCATTAGTAAAATACAACTTACTGGCAGCGCCAATTAAACCGATTTGATCGCCAACCTTGGCTTTTTGCGACCATACCGAAGCCAAACCAGTGTCATGAATAGTAAAATCCACAAAAAACTGATTGGTGACACTATCAAATTCACGCACACTATAGTTACGAACAAGCACACGTAGCTTATCGTCAAGAACAATTTTATTATTATCATCAAGCTTAGGAAAGATAATTAAGCCGGTTGAAGGATCAGGGAAGAGTAATTTTAAATACGGGCAAACCCATAAGGGATCGATATTAACCGGTTTATTACTACTAAACTGCACGCGGATAAAACTGGGAGATATTTTTTCAACCTTCAATACTGTTAATAACGCATTGACTATGACTTTTTTGTTTGCTTCGTTTTTTTTTGTTTTTTCATCCATCACGCCGATCCTTATATTTATAGTTAATTGAACTCATCATACAACAAAAATTGTTCGAGTAATGCTATTTTTACAATTGAAAAAACAGATAAAGTTATTCCACCTAAAAGCGATGGAATAAGTTTAAACAAAACTAAATTAACAAACAAACTTAAAACGTTAACGTACCAAAGGCATTACACCAATCTTGATCAAACTTATTAATTGCCGCATCCACAGCTGGATCAGAAATAAACTGTTCCGCCACATCTACTGGCAACGTAATAGATTTGCAACCCGCAAGCATACAATCTAACGCTTGCCTTGGTGTTCTAAAACTGGCGGCTAATACCATCGACTGTGGACAATGCAAATCTAACAATTTTTGCAACTCAAGCACGGTATCTTTGCTATTTCCACCCTGAGCATCGATGCGGTTGACATAAGGTGCGATATATTTAGCCCCAGCTAATGCCGCTAAAAAGCCCTGTCCTGCACCATAAACAGCCGTGCCTAACGTAGGAATACCTTGTTCGGTTAGTTCTTTTATCGCAATCAAGCCTTGCGCATTAACGGGAATTTTAGTCACAATCGACGGCACAGCCTTTCTAAGCTGATGAGCTTCTTTTATCATTTCGTCCGCATTACTTGAAAGCACTTGGGCAAACAACAATTTATCTGTACCTAGCACCTCTTGTAATTCAGCCAATAATGAAAAGATAGGCTTACCTGATTTTGCCACAATGCTCGGATTAGTGGTCACGCCACAAATAGGCAACACTTTAGCTAAACTTTTGATGGCAGCAATATCGGCGGTATCTAAATATAATTCCATGGTTAACTCCTAATTCAGAATGAACAAATTTGTTAACATATAACAACATTTACATAACAAACATCGTAAAAAAAAATAATTCTACCGCCTAGAAGACGAACTTGCCATTTACTGGACTTTTGTACGCTATATAAAAAAATGAGACTTAGATCACACAATTAAAAATTTAAAATAACTTATTAAATAGAAACGAGTTATAACAATTTTCATCTTTTTTAAACTGTATATAATTTAAACAAACCTACACTGCTTAATTTATGCTTATGATAAAATCCATCAACAACGCATTAACCAAGTTTGTAATTCGTCAGCAAACAATCAATCGTATCTATTTTGTAAATAACAGTAATTGCGCCCCTTTGGATACCTACCCAGTCAAATTTCCGCAAATTGAAATCATATTAGAAGGAACGCAACAAATGCAATGGACGGATAACAATGGAAAAATTATTGAAAAAATATTATCGACTAATGATCTTTTATATATTTCCGCTCAAAGCTGGAACAAACCCATTTGGACAAGCCCTGTTACTTTATTAAACATCTTGTTTGGTAAACAACAAATTAGTATAAGCTTATTGCATTGGGATGGTACACAACTAATTTCACTTGGGCAAATTAACACGCCAAGACGTGGTCCTCGGGTTGGTACATTTATTATTCAAGCACTGAATGAACTCATTTGGCAAAAACAATCATGTAAACAAAATCAAACTGCTTACTACCTGATTCACAGTTTACTTAGCAATACGTTAGATTTGCTCAATACCGAAATCAAAACTTCATCCAAAACAACCAGCCTATATGAAGCTATTCGCCAATATATCGATATACACTTTCGTGAAGATATAACGCGTGACTTTTTGGCAAATATGTTTTACATTTCACCCAATTACTTATCACACCTATTTCAAAGCGAGGGAAAAATAGGGTTAAATGAATATCTAAATCATATTCGCTTAGAATATGCCAAATTGCTATTAAAGGATTATGATCTAAATATAAAAGAAATTGCTCTAGCATCGGGGTTTAAAGATAGTAATTATTTTTGTCGGATTTTTAAAAAAAAGACAGAGCGAACGCCAACAGAATATCGTCGGCAATATCATAGTAAGTTGGTAATCAAATAACTTTTTTATAGCTAGATTTTGCACTTGTTTGGTTTTGTACTTTGCTGCATAACATATGCCCTATCCTTTGCTAGGTGTTCTAATAACGCTGAATGATCGGCATATTCCGATACCAAATAAATAGCAGCAATAGCCTCTGGCTACTGTCAAAGATCAGAACTTTTTCACATAAAAAACTTTCAGGTAGCTTATTGATTTTATTTATTTTTTATTTCAAATAAAATCAAATGTTTATGCACAGTGAGCATCATACTGTCAGACAGTGATAATGCCAGCATTGCTAATACTGCCTATGCGGCGGTAAACTAGAAACCCATATACTATGAGCCTTGTTTAGCAAAAGGCAAATAGGATTTTGCTTGTAAAAACCCTTTTTTGCAGGGTTTTTAAAGTAAAACATACAAAACCAAATAAATAAAAAGATCAATCTAACTTCGGATGCTGGTCCACTAAATTCTGTCGTTGTTCCTGCAAAGTTTCTATTTTTTGTTCAATATCTTCGACTTTGTGCTCTATGGTGTCAAAGTGATCCGATAAGATTTCTTTGGCTTCTGAACGATCTGATGCCGCTGGCGTTGCACCACGCAATGGTTGGTTTGCTGTTTCTCTCATCTTTATGCCTGTAAGTAAGCCAACTAATGCCACAACCATTAGATAATAGGCTGGCATATATAGATTATTACTTTCTGCAACCAACCAAGCGATAACAGTCGGTGTCGCACCAGCAACTAATACCGAAATATTAAAGGATATGGCCAGAGCACTGTAACGAATACTGGTCGGAAAGATAGCCGGTAAAATAGAAGCCATAACACCAGTAAAACAGTTAAGTAACACAGCCAAAATCAGTAACCCTAAGAAAATAAGACCAATAATGTCACTATTGATCATAACAAACGCAGGATAAGAAAGAATTAATAAGCCTAGGCTACCGCCAATAATAAATGGTCTACGACCTATTTTGTCGCTAATAAAACCGATCAATGGTTGCACAAATAGCATACCAATCATGATGGCAATAATAATTAGCACACCATGATCGGTATCATAATTTAAGTTATGAGATAAGTAGCTAGGCATATAAGTAAGCAACATATAATAAGTCACATTAGTAACAATCACGAGTCCCACACAGACCAATAGGCTTTTCCAATATTGGGTTATGATCTGTTTAAACGTCATTTTAGGTTGATTAGAAATATGATTGCGATCATTTTGATCCATTAAATCAGTATGCTGTTGAAATGCAGGTGTTTCATCTAGAGCATGACGTAAGTAAATCCCAATTAGTCCAAGTGGTAAAGCAAATAAAAATGGAACTCGCCAGCCCCAATCATGAAATGCAACTTTTCCAAGAATACTAGATAAAAGCACTACTAAACCAGCACCCACTAAGAAACCCGCAATAGAACCAAAATCTAACCAACTCCCCATAAAACCACGTTTACGATCTGGCGAGTATTCGGCAACAAAGATGGCGGCGCCAGAATATTCGCCCCCAATTGAAAAACCTTGAGCAAATTTAGCTAGCAGTAATAATATAGGTGCAGAAATACCTATTGAAGCATAAGAAGGAATTAAGCCAATACAAAAAGTGCTTAACGACATAATAATAATGGTGATAGATAATACTTTTTGTCGTCCAAATTTATCGCCAAGAATACCAAAAACCAATCCTCCTAACGGCCGAACTAAAAACGGTACCGAAAACGTGGCTAACGCGGCCACCATTTGAACACTAGGTGATGCATCAGGGAAAAAAACTTGCCCTAACACATAAGCTAAAAAGCCATACACACCAAAATCAAACCACTCCATCGCATTACCCAGCGCTGCTGCAGTAATGGCTTTTTTTAACTTGCTATCATCAATTATTGTAATATCGTTAATGTTTAATGGTTTGTTTTTGGATTTTCTTGTTTTTTTCATAAAATACCGCCTGTTTACATACAAATAATAAAAAGGAATGATGCAACAAGGTAAACGGTTACCTTTTAATACATAAAGAACAATACTTTTTAGATTACACTTTGAACAGTGTTTATCAGTTAATTAAAATTGAAGCAAAATACAGCAAAGATAAAAAAAGAGGATAATAAAAAAGCAAAAACTAATGTTTTATTGTCTATTTTGTTTTTTATCAAATCACAACAAAACAATTCCTTTTTGTGAATATTGAATACCAATTATAGCAAAATAACCCTATTTTGTAAAATGCAGTGAATGGGTTAGCTAATAATGCAATATTTTAAACATGATTGTCGGTTTATTTTTTTGAACAAAAATAGATCCCAATCACAATGAATACTATCGAAACAAGATGAAAATAGGCAACTTGTGTATGTAAAAACACAATACTGAAAATGCCGGCTGACAAGGGGATGATGTGAGTATAAATTTGCCCTCTCGTTGCACCAATTTCAACTATGCCTTTATTCCAAAACAAATAAGATAGCCAAGATGCAAAAATAGCAATATAGAGTAAACCAAGCAAAAAATTGGGAGTCGCATAATGCGCTAAATTAGTCACAGGATAAAAATAAAAATACACTAATGCAATAGGCAGTAATATTGCTGAACCTAACAGAGCACTGACAGTCACAAAAGCGTTACCTGATATTGATTTATCTTTTAACCGCAAAAATGCGCTATAACAAGCCCAACTCATTGCTGAAGCCATTGCCCACAGATCCCCTTTATTGATATTACTAAGTTCACTTAAATTGGCTAGATTTCCTTGTAAAATCAAATAAATTACACCAATGGTACTAAATAAAACTCCTATAATATTATTTTTTGAAATCGTATCATTAAATAATAATTTATTCATAACCAACACCATACATGGTGTTGCCGAAAGGTAAATTGAGGCATTAAGCGATGAGGTATATTGTAATCCAATATAAAGTGTCAAAGGGAATAAAATTTGCCCAAAAATAGCGAGCAAACATATCGGCCAAATTGATTTTTTAATTTTAAGCAGATCATGACAGAGTTGTTGGTGATATAAACACAATAATAACAGTGCAGTGATAATCCATCGACCTTCAGATATTACCATAGGATCGGCTTGTGTAACTAAAACGCGCCCAACAACATAATTTCCGCCCCAAAAACAAGCTGCTAATGTAAGCAATAAATATGGCATAGTAATACCCTAACATTAGAATGAAGATACGATGGTTTTTAATACCATTATATACCTAAAATTAACAAGAAAATAACCAATTTAAAAACAAATACTGTGTCTATTTTTATTCATTTAATTTCATTAATTTGTTCAATTTGCAACGACAATAATAACTTAACCTAGAATCCTTGTTTGTTATCCTTTAAAATAATTAAATTAAAACTGATAAGGTGATCCCTATGCGCTGGAGAGACCAAAGAGAGAGTGATAATATTGAAGATCGTCGTTCGCAATCAGGAAGTGAAATGGGAACAAAAATCCCAATTGGAGGTAAAGGCAAAGTTGTTCTATTTATTGTGGTGTTAGTAGCGGGCTATTATGGCGTTGATTTGACTGGTTTGCTAAATTCAAGCCTAATTGATACCAGTAATACCGAGCAAAATTCCAATCAATATTCAATTGACGATGAAGATGCCGCTAAATTTACATCCGTCATTTTAGCCAGTACTGAAGATTACTGGCATCAAGAATTTCAACGTTTAGGTAAAACCTATACGCCACCAAAATTAGTACTTTACAAAGGTACAACAAGAACATCGTGTGGCACTGGGCAAACCTTTATGGGGCCATTTTATTGCAGTATTGATAAAACCGTTTATCTCGATATGTCGTTTTATCAAGAGATGAAACAGCGACTTGGCGGTGGTGGCGATTTTGCTCAGGGCTATGTGATTGCGCACGAAATTGGTCATCATGTACAAAATTTGCTGGGAACATTTAGCCAAGTTGAGCATTTAAAACAGGATCAATCAGCAATAACGAATAATCAATTATCCGTTAAGTTAGAACTGCAAGCCGATTGTTTTGCTGGCATGTGGGGCAATGCAATGCAGCAACAAAACCGACTAGATTCAGGTGATATTGAACAAGCCTTAAACACGGCAAAAGCTATTGGCGATGATCGCTTGCAACAACAAAGCGAAGGATATGTGGTGCCCGATAGTTTTACACACGGCACATCTAAGCAACGTTATACTTGGTTTAAACGTGGGTTTGATAGCGGTGCAATTAATGAATGCAATACATTTGCCCAATAAGGAAAGAATATGCTAAATAAGCTAGTTAACCGCGTTTTATTAGTGAATGATGACGGATTTGATGCACCGGGCATTAAGCTATTGCACGAAATCGCAAAGCAAATAGCCCACGAGGTTTGGCTTGTTGCGCCAGCGATAGATCAAAGTGGTGTATCGTGTTCGGTAAGCTTAAAATCGCCATTTAGAGTTACTCAGCGTGGTAAACACGAATTTGCCGTTTATGGCACACCTGCCGATTGTGCGTTATTTGCGATTAAATATTTGATGGCGGATCATTTACCTGATCTTGTGCTATCGGGAATTAATAATGGTTCGAATGTAGGCTTTGAAACAGTCTTATCTGGCACGGTTGGTGCGGCAATGATGGCAATGACGTTGGGCATTCCTGCGATTGCTTTAAGTCAAGTAACCAGTGAAGATAATCAGCCAACTAATTGGGATTGTGCTAAGCACCATGCACAATCAGTTATTGCTAAATTACTTTCATTATCGGCTCCGAAAAATATCTGCTTTAATGTTAATTTTCCTGCCTGTGCGGCACATCAAGTTAAAGGTTTGAAAATAACCAAACAAGGCGATAGCGATGTAAGTCGTTTTGTAGTGATGCCAACCCAAGATCCCGAAGGTAATGATTACTTTTGGTTCAGAGCTAAACGTAATTTGCAAATAATTGATGAAAATAAAGAACTTGATGCCACTAATGCCGACTTTATTACCATTACACCATTGAGTTATGAAAGGACAGATTATGCCTTTTATGAAAAACTGTTAAACACATTTGATATTTAATGGTTTCCGAGGCTTCGTCTTTCTCGCATTTGGGAAAGACGAAGTTACATTTAATAATCTTTTCGTTGTTAATTCTTTTGTGGTTAATTATCTAGCTGATTACTCGCCTTTCAGCTGCTTTACTGTTTGCATCTTTCACCAATGCACAAAATAATAATGATATCGCAACCATAACTAACGCAATCCAATAGATAACCTCATGTCCATAGGCTTCTGAGACAAATCCTTGCAACATTCCAGCGATAATTATGCTAAAGACAACACCATTATTAAATAAAGTTGAAGCCACTCCCATTTGAGTTGGCAATAAGTCCTGAAAATAGATAATGCCAATATTGGCCACAATCCCAATAAATAGCGCGTTAAATAGCTGTAATGCTAATAATGCGGATTTATCTGTGCAAAAAATAATACCAATATAAAAAATTAAGCCACAGATAATCGCAATAAAAAACAGATTTCGTTTGCCTAAATAAGGCACTAAATATCCTGCAATGATCATAACGGGGATTTCAATACCCGCAGCAAGCCCCATTAGCATCCCTGGCAATGAATCAGATAGATGCAATACAACATCCACATAAATCGGCATATCGATGATATACATCATGTTTGCTGTCCACATAAATACGGTGGATAACAATAAGCAAAGCACATTCCTGTTTTTCCAAATTGGTTGATTTGCCGCTTGTAGCTCTGTTGCGCTATTGAATTGTGAAGTGGGATTTTTTGCAACTGAAGGTAAAAAAATGGCAACAAACAGCATCGCGACTATAAACATGCTCATGGCGGTTAAATACATAACCGTAAAGCCAAATTTAACGGCTAAACCAAATGAAATTGGCGGGCCAAACACCCAAGCTAACGAAAGTTGAGCACGAATAAGTGAATTAAAGGCCACAACATTACGTCCCGTTTTAACCGCATATTCGCGCGCTAGGGCAAAAATTTGTGGCATAGCAGCAGACGATAACGCAGCAAACAGCACCCCAAGGGTGATTAACACCAAATAGTGACGTGAAAAGGCAAAGATGACACTGTTAGCAATACCCATTAAACAGCAGAAAATGACAATATAACGCCTGTCACCCTTTTGGTCGGAATATTTAGCCAATAAAAAACTACCCACAATGCTCGCTAAAGCATTAATCGAGAAAAAAAGCCCTACTAAACGTGAATCAACATTGACTTCAAAAGTTAAAAATCGACTTAATGTGGGGGATTGTAAAGCACCTGCAATACCAACAATAAAAGTGGTCACTAAAAAAGCAAAAAAAATAGTACTTTGCTTTTGACGAAACGAAGTTTCATGAACCATAAAAACCCTCCATTAGGTTGTTTTTTTAGATTATATACTGAATATCGACATAAAAGTAAGATGAAAAACCTATCTATTAAGTAATAAACTAACTATTAGTAATAATCTTTACTATTAACTTATTGAATAAAATTAATTGTAATAAGTAAAAAATTCACATATAGTTTTATTCATCCAATGAAAGGAATATTATAAATAAATGGCTTATGATTTAACAAAAAGACTTGTTATTGGTCTTGCATCTAGCGCACTTTTCGATTTAGAAGAATCAGATAAAATTTTTCGAGAAAAAGGTGATAAAGAATATCGAAAATTTCAAAGAGATAAGGAAAATGAACCACTCAAAGAAGGCGTAGCTTTTCCTTTTATCAAAAGATTATTATCTTTAAATGTTTTATCTCCATCACTAAATGATCCATTAGTAGAAGTAATTTTATTATCAAGAAATGATCCTGACACGGGACTAAGAGTCATGAAATCAATTGAACATCATCAATTAAACATGACAAGGGCTGTTTTTTTGCAAGGATCATCACCATTGAAATACATTCCAGCTTTTGATATTGAATTGTTCCTATCTGCAAATTCTTTTGACGTAATTCAAGCGATAAAGGCGGGTTATCCCGCAGGTAGAGTAATTGAAAATAATATCACAGATGATGATTCCAAAGATTTAGAACTTCGTATTGCATTTGATTTTGATGGTGTAATAGTTGATGATGAATCAGAAAGTATTTATCAAATTACACAGAATTTAGATGATTTTCATGATAATGAAAGAACTAAGAAAAATATTCTTCATAATCCAGGTCCACTAAACAAATTTATTCGTCGGCTAGCTGAAATACAAAAATTAGAACATAAAAAAATTGAACAAGATACAAATTATAAACCAATATTAAAAACAGCTATTGTAACAGCCAGAAGCGCACCTTCTCATGAAAGAGCTATATATACTTTGAGAGATTTAGGAATTGAAATTAACGAAGCATTTTTTCTAGGAGGGATTGAAAAAAATAAGGTCTTAGAAATCATGAAACCACATGTCTTTTTTGATGATCAAGAATCTCATTTAGAAAAACCTTCCCAAATTTTACCATCAGTACATATTCCATTCGGCATTACGAATAAAAAATAAGATATTTACAATAAAATTTATTCAAATATTTATTTCCAATTATGCTCTCAGTTTATAAAGAGAGCATAATTTTAAAACAGTAAACAACAACCCTCTCCCGAAATTCTATTCCAGTACAGCGACAAGTTTTAGATTCCTATAGCCTACTTACAATTCGATTAATTAAGATAATTATATAGTTACTATAAAATTAATTCTCTATTGAAATAAGAACATGGGTTTTCAAACGCTTTTTATTGTTCAATGAGTTTTAATTTAGCAATAACAGGAATATGGTCACTGACTAATGGCCAACTTATGCCGTTCCACTCTTCGCCATTATTAGGAATAACTAATTTTTCTACATTCCAAATTTGATTACGACTAGTAAAAATATGATCAAGATCTAATCCAGGATTACCCGCTGGCCATGTTCTTGTATCCACATTTTCTTGTTTAACTAAGTTCCAATATTTTTCAAATTCTTTCACTACGCGATCATTTTTTACTGAATTAAAATCACCAAGTAGTAGCATTATACTTGATGCAAGGTTTGGAAACTCATCATCCAAATCAAGATCATCAAAAACAATGCTATTAATAAATCTAGCCTGCGACATTCTTACGTCATCTTCTTCGTGCCAATCAAAGTGTGTGTTAAACACATAAATAGGTGAATCAAAACCTGGTACATTAATTTTACTTAACATGAGTATTCTTTGTTCAAAATTACCCGAAGGTAACGGAAATACTTTAGTTTTCTCGATTGGATATTTGGATAAAATTGCATTACCGTAGTTGCCCCCTTTCATCTCTGTTGCTTTACCAAAGACATAATACATTCCTGCTTTTTCAGCAATAATTTTTGCTTGATCTAAATTATCACTACGTGTCGTGTTTTGATCAACTTCCTCGAGCGTAACTATATCTGCACCCATTGCTTTAATTGCTTTGGACACCAAATCAAGATCAACTTTGTGTTTTCTTAGTCCGCCAGCGATATTAAAGTTAGCGATGGTTATTTGAGGTTGTTCATTTTTTTCATAAACTTTATTGGGCGAACTGTAATATTGTGTTTCAACTAAGTCTGTAGATTCTGTAGCTGCACTAAGACTTGGGAACAGTGAAAACATTCCAATTAAACTCAATACAAAAATATTCTTTTTCATAAAACTTTCCTTTTATATATAAAAATTTGATAAAGTTTGACCATATTAAGATTAAAGGGAATTTACTTTTTAAATTGCGATCATTATCACAAATAACAATTTATAAGATAAAGTTAAAGCATTGAGTCTTATATTTTGTTAAACGATATTAAAACCATGTAGTGCAACACGTTTTTTTAATTTCTGTAACAATTTTGATCCTTTTAATTCCTACAGCCTTAGTATTCCAAGAACAAAATTATCGACTGTTTTATGTACAATAAGAGAGGGTTAATGTCGAATAAAACGGATAACAATTAACTCGTCTATTTAATGTAGACTACTCACCTTACTCGGCAGAACTTAAGTAAGAAAAATAATAATATCAATTAAGATTTGGCAAAAAAGTTTGAAAAATCTTGGAGAAAAGTTGCAGAAAAATATATGATTGAGCATAAAAAGATGTTTTTGTTGATTTTTGATAGTTTTTAATTTTAAAAAACTAAGTTACTAATCCACTCTTTTTGGTGTATAAAAACAAAAATGATTTCCTTTTTTATTTTTTGGCGTACAATCAAAATCATCCCAAAAACGAGGTAACGTTATGTTATATAATAACAAATATATGTACCACGAACATCATTTCCATGAGTGTTGTCATGATAACTGTCAAAATCTGGCGCATAATCATACACCTTTATCTCATGAGCTAAATTGTCATCAAGATTCAACGCATTGTTCTGGTGGCGATACCCATACGACTAGCCCCAAAAATGAGTTTGATGATCCTTCCGATGACCCCGACAGGCAAAGCAATCAAACTAAATTAACTTGGAAAATAAAAGGCATGGATTGTGCACACTGTGCGCAACAAATTGAAAACAGCTTAAAAGCGTTACCCAATATTAACCAAATCAAGATGGTATTTTCCACCGAAAAATTAGTGGTGTTTATTCCGCAAAAGAATGAACAAACCATTAAATTGATTGAAGATAAAGTAACTGAGTTAGGTTATAAACCTATTTTTGAATCATCCCCCGAACATTCTCATCATCATAAGCATTTCCATAGCTTTGATAAAAAAGTATTAATCCCTTTAGGGGGATTAGGTGCTTTAATTGTGGTGAGCTATATCCTTTTATTATGTAATCAAAACGTTGGCAAATACACCTTTATAGTGACGGCAATTGTTGGGTTAATTCCTATTTTAAAAAAAGCGGTGGTTTTAACGCGCAGTGGTACACCATTTGCGATTGAGTCGTTAATGAGCGTGTCAGCTATTGGTGCTTTATTTATTGGTGCAGCCGAAGAAGCCACCATGGTCATTTTTTTATTTATGATTGGTGAAATGCTAGAAGGTGTTGCAACAAGTAAAGCAAAAAAAGGCATTTCCTCGCTCGCTCAGCTCATGCCAGAAGAGACTGTAATAATCATTGATGGAGCACGAAAAACCGTTGCCAGTCATAGTTTAAAACCCAATGATATTATTGAAATTTCATCAGGAGGGAGGTTGCCTGCTGATGTGATTTTGATGAGCGAACAAGCCAATATTGATGAAAGCGCATTAACTGGCGAATCCATTCCGGTTAATTATCTTTCAGGCGATAAGATTTTGGCTGGTTCGCTGGTGGTTGATAATACAATTCAACTTAAAGTGGTATCAGAAGTCGGGCAAAATGCAGTTGATCGCATTTTACAAATGATTGAAGATGCCGATGAGCGCAAAGCACCTATTGAACGTTTTATTGATAAATTTAGCCGTTATTATACACCTACAATCGCCTTATTTGCTTTATTGGTGATTGTTTTGCCACCTTTGTTACTCAATGCTGATTGGTATACTTGTTTTTATCGTGGCCTGACATTGTTATTAATTGGTTGTCCTTGTGCACTTGTGATTTCAACCCCCGCGGTAATAACATCTGCTCTGTCTAATGCGGCAAAGCAAGGTGTGCTAATTAAAGGCGGTGCAGCGTTAGAGCATATTGGTTCGGTTAAACTGGTTGCGTTTGATAAGACAGGTACCTTAACTGAAGGTAAACCACAAGTAACCGATGTGATTTCACAAGATATTTCAAAAGAACAATTATTGACACTGGTTGCCTCGGTTGAAAGTGGTTCGCATCATCCTATTGGTAAAGCTATTGTTGATTATGCCTTACAAAATCAGCTAAGCATTAATCAGGCCGATAATCGTAAAGCAATCGCGGGGATTGGTATTCAAGGGGAGATTGATAATCACACTTTTTATATTGTTTCGCCAAGCAAAGTTGCGACCGTTTCAACGCCTTTAAATGATGAACACGCTAAAATCATAGCGGAGCTTGAAAGTGCCGGTAAAACCGTGGTGGTTGCGGTAGCAAGTCAACAACTGATGGGCATTATTGCTCTTCAAGATATGCTGCGGCCTGATGCAACGACGACAATAAATGAACTTAATCAGCTTGGTATTAAATCTTTGATGCTAACAGGTGATAATGCGCGAGCAGCTAAAGCTATTGCCGATAAGTTAGGTATGGATTACCGCGCTGAACTGTTGCCTGCCGATAAGTTGATTGCCATTGAAAAGATCCGAAACACAACGTCAATTGCTATGGTGGGCGATGGTATTAATGATTCACCAGCCATGAAAGCCGCAACAGTGAGTATTGCCATGGGGAGTGGCACAGATGTTGCGCTAGAAGCTGCCGATGCCGCATTAACTAAAAATAGCTTGCTAAGTTTGCCCAAGTTAATTCGTTTAACGCGTTTTGCACGTCGTAATATTAAACAAAATATTACCATTGCATTGGGAATTAAGCTCGTGTTTTTGGTGACCAGTTTGTTTGGCTTTACTGGGCTATGGCTAGCAGTGTTGGCTGATTCAGGCACGACTGCGATTGTTACCGCTAATGCGCTTAGAGTTTTAAAATTTAAAAATAAAAGTTAAAAAATTGTTTACTTAAACTATTCCGCTTGTAACAAGCGGAATAGTTTTTTAAATAATATTTTGGTTATTACTCATCAATTCTTAATGATATTTCGCCACCAATATGGGCATGGATTTTACCGTTTTGTTCTAGTAATAAGGCACCTTGATCATCAATGCCTTTTGCTATTCCACGAATGATATTATTGCCAATTAATAGTTTTACTGGGCGATTGGCAAAGTTATCTAGTCTATTCCAATCATGAATAAATGGCGCTAAACCATGTTTTTCAAATTCGATTAATTGTCTTTTTAAGACTTTGGCGACTTGTGCAACAAGTAAATTACGATCAACGTTACCTAAATTAGCCCATTTTTGGTTAACTATGTTGGTATCGGGGTTTGTCATGGTTAGATTGACGCCAACACCAATCACAACATGGGCACAGTCGCCGGTTTTACCCGCGAGCTCAACCAAAATACCGGCCAATTTTTGATCATTAAGATAAAGATCATTTGGCCATTTAACTTTAATGTCTTGACCTGATAATGTACGTAAGATGTCGGCAATGACAATACCAACAACTAAGCTCAGCCCCATTGCCGCCGCTATGCCTTGATCTAATCGCCAATACATTGAAAAATATAGGTTAGTTCCAAAAGGTGAAAACCATTTTCGCCCACGCCTTCCTCTCGCTTTTGATTGAAATTCAGCCACGCAGCAGTCGCCCGTTGTTAATTGACCTATTCGATCAAGTAAATATTGATTGGTTGAATCAATAATCGGTAATATTTCACAGTGACTATTTGACTGGTAATACTGGTCTATTTTTGCTTTATTAAGCAAATTAAGAGGAGATACCAAGCAATAACCTTTACCTTGCACAGACGTTAACGCTATTCCCCACTCACGCAGTTGTTTGATATATTTATTAATACCAGCACGTGTTATGCCAAATATGGTTGCCAATTCTTCCCCTGAATGGAACTGACCATCGGCTAGTATTTCAATTAATTTAAGTGGATTTTTGTAGCTGCGCATTCGTTCCTCTTTTTTTAGCTAATAAGATAACGAAGTATAACGAAATTATAGCAAAACTAACAAATAAATAGGTATTACTTGTTTTATCCATGATGAATGCAATCACCGCAGGAGCAACTAAGCTTCCTAACGTGTTGGTTAATAACATTGCTTGATTCATAGCCACAATATTTTGCTTCTTAACACACGAGCAAGCCCAAGCCATGGATATGGGATAAATGGTGTAAATCGTTGCACCTAATAAGATAATTGCCAACGCATCTAACCAATTGAATATAAGCATGATACATGCGGCCAACATGAGCAGCGATTCAATTAGCAATACAACTTGACGCCCAAATTTGTCGGCACACCAGTTGGCTGGCATTTGTGCTGCCACACCAGATAAAATAAGTAAAATCATCCAATTAGCAACTTGAATATCACTATAACCCAAGTTTGAATAATAAACTGGCAAGAGTGAATATAACGATCCAATTAACATACCGGCAATAACGCACCCGGTTAATCCAAGCCGAGAGGGTTTATTTAATATCATTGGCATAATATCAAAGCTGCTTTTTTTTCTTTTTGGTAATTTATAATGTGTACGCAAAATAAATAAAATCGCTAGCCCCATCAGTAACATAATAACCAATCCAAAATACAAGACATCTTGTGGAAAATACTGTAACAAAGCTTGCCCCAAAACCGTGCCTAAATAATAAGTGGTTAAATAAACTGCAAGCATTTTCCCACGTGTATGCACTGGACCGGTGAGTAATATGCAACTTTCAATCACCACCCAAGTGACAGCGCATGCAATGCCAATAAAAAAGCGCCACATTACCCAGCTATAAAAATTCATTGAAAAACTTAAACCAATAGTTGCAATGGCAAAAATAATGCAACTGTAGGTATAAGTGTGGCGAGCATTAAATTTACTAATAAACCAATTGGCAAAAACGGTACCAATCAAGTTACCAGTAAAATAGCTTGATCCCACAAGACCAATTTGCCCAAGCGAAAACTCATTACGCACTAGCCACAATGGCACTTGCGTATTGAGAGCTGATAACGAGATAGTCACAAAGAGTAAACTCGTTAATAAAATAGGAAATGAATACGAATGTTTCATAATGTTATCGCATATAATTTATGGGTTATAATTTGCGGGCAATTATAATTTGGTATTAATTATAAATAACTGCCAGCATCAATTTCGCCCGAGTTGCCGATAAATCGGATTTCTGGCGATAAACTCACCAAGAATTTTTGTAATACACATTTTTTTATATAACGAGCTAATTCAACTATATCTTGCGCTGTTGCTTGGTTTTTGTTGACTAATACGAGCGCTTGTTGTTGATGCACGGCAGCTCCGCCTATTTGATAGCCTTTTAAACCACACTGATCGATAAGCCAACCTGCGGCCAATTTTATTTGATGATTGGCTTGTGGATATATTGGCATATTCGGATAAATTTCAAGTAGCTTATCTGCCTCAATTTTATCGACTACGGGGTTTTTAAAAAAGCTCCCTCCATTGCCAAGAACTTTTGGATCGGGCAATTTACTGCGGCGAATTTCGCATACTTTATCAAAGACCATTTTTGGGGTGACATTTTTTGGATCAAAGTTTCGTAATTCACCGTAAGTTAATACTGGTTGCCACTGTTTGGGTAATTTAATACCAACATTGATGACCGCATAACCTTGCAAATATGCTTTTTTGAAGATGCTTTCACGATATCCATATTGACCATCGGTTACAGTGATGATTTTGCCTGTAGCAAGCTCAAGCAGTTCTACATAATCAGCAACGTTTTGAAACTCAACACCGTAAGCACCAATGTTTTGGATCGGTGCCGAACCAACGCAACCCGGAATTAATGCTAGATTTTCAAGTCCCGATATATCTTGCGCAATAGTTGTTGACACTAAATCATGCCAAATTTCACCTGCCCCCACTTTTAAATACCACGCTTGTTCTGTTTCGGTTATAGTAATACCTTTTATGCGATTAACAATAACAATACCATCAAAATCACAGGTAAAAAGGGTGTTACTACCTTCGCCAATAATTATAATCGGTGAATTTTGGGTGTTATCTTGCCAAACTTGTTGTAACTGTTCAACTGTGGTTATAGTAACAACTTGTTGTGCAAAAACAGTTAGACCAAATGTATTAGGAATTTTTTGTTTCATTGATAACTACCTTTATTTTTGTGAAAATAGTTCCCCAAAAGTCAACCGATATTATAGGTTATTATTATAGTTTGGGTCCTATCGCATTTGCTGTCTATATTACCACATTGGTTAAGCTTATTTGATTAATTATTTAGTCGTGAACGATTTTGAATTTTTCTATAAATTTGCTATTAATCGTGTTCTTCAAAAAACGATTTATTTACATTTTGGCTACAAAAGAATGACTAAGTTAAAGTTCATCACATTATTTATACAAATATTCGACTAAAGCAATGCTTAAATCTTTTTTGTTTTTTGTTATCGTGTATTATAACTAGCCAAGCAATGTTTTTATGAATTATAGCCTAAATCATCGATTTGTAGTATAAAAAACAACCATTGTCATTTGGTAGGCTGTTATTGATTATATTAATTGTGCGCAAGTTAATTTTTGCTTATGAGTTAGAGGAAATTATGAAAAGAATTTTTATTATGATCCTAGATTCGTTTGGGATCGGCGGCGCTGAAGATGCAAAGAAATATGGCGATGAAGGAGCTAATACTTTAGGCCATATTGCAGAAGCTTGTGCATTAGGTAAAGCGGAACAAGGTCGAAGTGGACCATTAAAATTACCTAATTTAGGAAAATTAGGCTTAATAGAAGCCGCCTATGAGTCGACCGGAGCATATCCTAAAGGCATGATGACAGAAGGCGAAATTATTGGTTCATACGGTTATGCCAGTGAAATCTCATCGGGTAAAGATACACCTTCAGGACATTGGGAAATTGCCGGTGTACCAGTCCTTTTTGACTGGGGTTATTTTACTAATACCACTAACAGTTTTCCTCAAGATCTTTTAGATAAAATTGTTTCTCGCGCAAATCTTCCCGGTTATCTTGGTAATTGTCACTCATCAGGCACGATTATTCTTGATGAGCTTGGTGAAGAACATATGGCGTCTGGCAAACCTATTTTTTATACTTCTGCGGATTCAGTCTTCCAAATTGCCTGTCATGAAGAGACATTTGGCTTAGATAGACTTTATGAAATTTGCGAAATTGCTCGTGACGAACTGAATAAAGGTAACTACAATATTGGTCGCGTTATTGCTAGACCATTTGTTGGTAAAAAAACAGGTGAATTTGTGCGTACGGGTAATCGTCACGATCTTGCTGTTGAACCACCGGCTCCAACGATGATTAAAAAGCTGGTTGATGAAAAACACGGTACTGTAGTGTCAATCGGTAAAATCGCCGATATTTATGCACAAGTTGGGATTACTAAAAAAGTGAAAGCGACTGGTATTGAAGCTTTATTTGATGCATCACTTGAAGAAATCAAACAAGCTAAAGATAACACCATTGTATTTACTAATTTTGTCGATTTTGACTCCTCTTATGGTCACCGCCGTGATGTATCGGGTTATGCTGCTGCGTTAGAATATTTTGATCGTCGCCTTCCTGAGATGTTGGCACTTATTAAACCCGGCGATCTGCTTATTATTAGTGCCGATCATGGTTGCGATCCAACTTGGCCTGGTACTGATCATACTCGAGAACATATCCCTGTCATTGTTTATGGAGATAGTGTGCCAGTTGGATCTTTAGGTCATCGTGAAACATTTGCCGATATTGGGCAAAGTGTTGCCGATTATTTTGATTTATCGCCAATGGATTACGGTAAATCATTTATAAAAAAATAAGTAACTTAAGTTCAAATAATATCGATTTAGAAACAAATATCAGGAGAAGTTGATGTCTACCCCGCATATTAATGCCATTGATAATGCTTTTGCAAAAACCGTTTTAATGCCTGGCGATCCGCTACGAGCAAAATTCATTGCAGAAACCTTTTTAGAAAACGCACAAGAAATTACTAATGTAAGAGCCATGTTAGGTTTTACTGGTTATTACAAAGGTCAAAAAGTTTCAATTATGGGGCATGGAATGGGCATTCCATCTTGTTCAATTTACGCAACTGAACTGATTAAATTTTACGGTGTTGAAAACATCATTCGTATTGGTTCGTGTGGTGCAATTAGTCCTAATGTTAACGTGGGTGATGTTATTGTTGGTTTGGGCGCTTGTACCGATTCAAAAGTCAATCGCTTACGTTTTAAAGATCATGATTTTGCCGCTATCGCCGATTTTGATTTAACTTGTAATGCCGTTAATGCCGCAAAAAAATTAGGTGTAAATGTTAAAATTGGTAATCTTTTTTCTGCAGATCTTTTTTATAGTGTTGAGCCTGATATGTTTGATGTTATGGAAAAGTACAATATTTTAGGCGTTGAAATGGAGGCTGCCGGCATTTATGGGGTTGCTGCCGAATATGGTGCAAAAGCACTGGCCATTTGCACGGTTTCAGATCATATTCGAAAAGGCGAAGCAATGTCAGCAGAGCAAAGACAGTTAGGCTTTAAAGAAATGATCACCGTTGCACTAGAGTCTGTTTTATTAAATCAAAACTAAAAAATGGCAGGAAATCTGCCATTTTTTATTTTGATCAAATAATTATTTTATTAATATTTGGATAATAGGTTATACAAGATCGCGTTTATTAAGGAATCATAAATGAATATTAAGTTTCAACTTAAAGTTATATTTTTCTTGCAATTTTTTATCTGGGGAAGCTGGTTAATCACCCTAGGTTCTTACATGATGCGTAAATTAGAATTTACTGGTATTGAAGTAGGAGCAATATATGGAACAATGGGCATCGCTTCGTTATTCATGCCAAGCTTACTTGGTATTGTCGCTGACAGATGGATACCTGCTAATCGTTTGTATATGCTTTGTCATTTAATCGGTGCGATAACGCTATTTATTGCGGCTTCTGTCACATCACCTTTCATGATGATGATAGTGATACTTGTTCATTGCTTAGCTTTCATGCCTACTATCGCCATTTCAAATTCAATCTCTTATTCATGCTTAGAATCACAAGGACTTGATGTCATTACTCACTTCCCTTGTATCAGAATTTTTGGCACGATCGGTTTTATTGTTGCCATGTGGCTTGTGAGTTTTTTACAGTTAGAACTTAGTAGTATGCAACTTTATATCGCTGCTGCATCTTCTTTGTTACTCAGCCTTTATTCATTTTCATTACCATTAATTCCAACAACAAAAAACACGAATGATGAAAAAAACATCATTAGCTCATTAGGATTAGATGCTTTTGTCTTATTCAAACAACCTAGAATGGCTATCTTCTTTTTATTTGCAGTTTTATTAGGTGGCATTTTACAAATCACCAACACCTTTGGTAATCCATTTTTACATGATTTTGAAAAATTTCCTGAATATGCCGATAGCTTAGTGGTTAAGTATCCTTCCGTACTATTATCTATTTCTCAAATTTCAGAAGTGGTATTTATTTTATTTGTACCTTTCTTTATGAAACGTTTAGGTATCAAATACGTTATGCTAATTAGTATGTTTGCTTGGGTTGCACGGTTTGGTTTATTTGCTTATGGTGATCCATCTCCAGTCGGTTTTATACTATTACTTCTTTCAATGATTGTTTATGGTTGTGCCTTCGACTTTTACAATATATCAGGTTCGATGTATGTTGAAAAATCGGTATCGCCAACTATTCGTAATAGTGCTCAAGGACTATTTATGACCATGACCAATGGGCTTGGTGCTTATTTAGGTTCGGTAATTAGTGGCTTTGTAGTCGATCATTACACAACTACAAGTGGCATTGATTGGCAAACAGTCTGGCTTGTTTTTGCTAGTTATGCTTTGGTTTTAGCTATTGTGTTTATGCTGCTTTTTAAAAACGAAAATCCTAACGTGAAAACAAATCAACTAGCTAATTAATAATTCAATGTGTAGCGGACATCTCCACTTACATCAATATGTTGGCAACAATAAACGTTGTTGCCTTTTTATCAGTAAAAAATTAGTTTAAAAATATGATTCATTCCACAAAAATATAAATAAGTAATACAAAAGATATAGCAGACAGGTGTCTTATCAATGTAAAATAGCCCCATTTATAATTAGCAATACTAAGTATGCTATTTTGAGTTTTTGATAAGTGTGTTAATGTCATTATTACTAAAGCCAATTTAACTCATTTAAAATAGATTAAATACCTAATGAACGATCAAATTATACCCAAAGTCATATTACATGAGCACATTGAAGGAAGTATTACCCCTATTATGGCTCATCAGCTAGCTCGAAAAAATAATATTTCTTTTCCTGATACATTATGTTATCAACCTGATCAATATAACGTTAAAGAATATAAAAATGGTAGATATTTGTATGATGAGTCCAAATTTGAAGAGTTTATCAAAACGTATGATACCGTTTCTAACTTTCTAAAAGACCCTGAAGATTATTATTCCATTACTTACGATTTTCTTTATAGAAATGCCAAGCAAGGATTAATTTATTGCGAACTGTTCCTGTCCCCCTATCATATTTGCACAACTGAAGTTAATGGCGAAATTATTTGGAATAAAGAAAGATTTAATCAGACACTTTTTCAAATGGACAAAGCGATTATAAAGGTACAAAATGATTATGATATTACGGTTAGATATCATGTTATTGGCGTTAGGCACTTAGGTGCAAAAGTTGTTTATGATACGTTGCGTTTTATTCAACATAATCATCATCCATTTATTACAGGATTTAATATTGCTGGCAACGAAATGACCGGACATTTTGATGATTTTAAAGATACCCATGATTTGGCGGCTAAGCTTAATTTAAAGAAATCGTATCACGCTGGTGAAATTGATTCAGCCGAGAGTATTGTTCAAGCCCTTAAGCACGGTGCAAATAGAATCGGACACGGCATTCGTGCTATTGAAAACAAAGCGCTTATTTGTGAACTGGTCGATAAAAAAATTACTCTCGAAATTGCTTTAACGAGTAATCGAATTTTAGTTAATGAATTGCATGGTGATATTTATCAGCACCCAATAAGGCAGCTTTATGACCAAGGCGTTCGCATTACCCTCAATACAGATGATGCTGGAATTTTTGGCACCGATATTGAAAAAGAGTATCACATTGCTCAATCCATCTTTGCATTTTCACGATTAGAATTGCTTGATATAACGCTGTGTGGCATTCAAGCCGCATTTATTGAAGAATCGGTTAAAAGTCGTTTGACTGAGCAGGTTCTTTCGTGTTTTACCTCTGAAGATAAGCAGTTGCTAAAAAAATTTATTAATGACAAAAAATATCATCCAGCAATCATTGACAGATTTTTAGAATATCAAAAACTATTACTAGCCATACCCGTTAACTAATTAATTTGTCAGAATAATAGGAGATTTGCATGAAAAAAAATAAATTAATCCTAACCTTTTTAACCCTATGTATATCTGGCGCTGTTAATGCTGCGACGGTCGATTTAAGGATTATTGAAACCACTGACTTACACGGTAACATGATGAATTATGATTATTTTAAAGATCAACCAGCTGATACGTTTGGGTTAGTAAAAACCGCCAATTTGATTCATCAAGCAAGACGTGAGGTAAAAAATAGTGTTCTTGTTGATAATGGCGATTTGATTCAAGGTAGTCCAATGGCTGATTACGCAGTAAATAAAGGTCTTAATGATGGCGAAATTCATCCTGTTTATAAAGCACTCAATACGCTTAATTATACTGTCGGTAATATTGGTAACCACGAATTTAATTTTGGATTGAAATTTCTGCAAAAAAGCCTTTCAGGAGCTAAATTTCCTTACGTTAACGCAAATGTTTATGATGCCAAAACCAATAAACCATTTTTTACACAATATATTATTGTAGATACTCCAGTGGTTGATAGGAAGGGCAAGAAGCATACAATTAAGATTGGCTATATTGGCTTTGTTCCACCACAAATTATGCAATGGGACAAACTTAACCTTGATGGCAAAGTTGTCGTTAAAGATATTACTGAAACTGCCAAATTATTAGTGCCCGAAATGAAAAAACAAGGTGCCAATGTCATTATTGCGATTCCTCACTCTGGCGTATCGACTGAACCTTATAAAGCGTTAGCTGAAAATTCGGTTTACTACTTGAGCCAAGTAGAGGGTATTAATGCGATTATGTTTGGTCACTCTCACGGCGTATTTCCTAGTGAAGAGTTTAAATCACTACCAAATACAGATCTTAAAACCGGCAATATTAATCATGTCCCAGCTGTGATGCCTGGTCAATGGGGTAGCCATTTAGGTGTGGTGGATTTAGTGCTAAAGGGTAATAAATCCGATTGGCAAGTAACCTCAGGTAAATCCGAAGCTAGACCTATTTATGATGTAAAAAATAAGAAGGCACTAGTTGAAGCCGACAAAAAGATTGTCAATATTCTAAAAAAAGACCATAAAGGCACGCGTGAATTTGTTGGCAAGCCAATTGGTAAAGTTTCAACTGATATTACGAGCTATTTAGCCCTGGTCGAAGATACTTCTGCCTTACAAATTATTAGCGATGCGCAAATCAATTACGTTAAGCAGTTTATTCAAGGGGATCCTGACCTTGATGGTCTACCCGTTCTATCAGCTATTGCACCATTTAAAGCCGGTGGCAGGAAAAACGATCCAAGTGCTTTTGTTGATATCAAAAAAGGCGATTTGTCGTTTAGAAATGCCGCAGATATCTACCTTTATCCTAATATTTTGTCAGCCATAAAAATTACAGGTAAAGATGTTAAAGAGTGGCTGGAATGTTCAGCCGGTATGTATAATCAAATAGATAAAAATTCATCACAACCACAATATCTAATTAATTGGGACAAATTTAGAACTTATAATTTTGATATTATTGATGGAGTGAATTATCAAATAGATGTGACCAAACCACCACGTTATGATGCAAATTGTCAGTTAATTAATCCAACCTCTGAAAGAATTAGCCATCTGACTTATCAGCAAAAACCAATTGTCCCTAATCAAAAATTCTTAATTGCCACCAATAATTATCGTGCTTATAGCGGCATATTTCCGGGTACTGGTGAAAAAAATATCAAATTTAATTCGCCAGATGATTTAAGATTGATTCTTTCGGCTTATATCACCAATATCACCCAAAAATATGGCATAGTGAATGTTACCGTTGATAATAATTGGCAAATTGCCCCAATTACTAGTGACATAAAATTGGATATTCGCTTTGAAACATCACCCGCGGATGAAGCTAAATCTTATATTGAAAAACATTCATTATACCCTATTCGCTTTATCGACACAGATACATCTGGTTTAGGGGTTTATCGAATAGATTTGCAGTCGCCAGTTAACACTCAGCCCAAAATTTAATTAGTATTATTACGATTCAAGGATTATCAATATGAAAATTGAAAAACTGATTGAACTTGCTAAAACCGCCCGTTCTCAAGCTTATGTGCCTTATTCTAAATTTAAGGTTGGTGCCGTGCTCATTACCGAAGATGATGAAGCAGTTTTAGGCTGTAATATTGAAAACGCCTCTTATGGATTGGCCAATTGTGCAGAACGAACGGCAATTTTTAAAGCGGTGTCTGAAGGTAAAACAAAATTTAAAAAATTGGTAGTCATTGGTGATACCGAGGGTCCGATTTCGCCTTGTGGGGCTTGTCGCCAAGTTATTAGCGAGTTTTGTGCTAAAGATATGCCTGTTATTTTGACCAATATGCAAGGAAAAATCCAAGAAACAACGGTGGGTGAATTATTACCTTGGTCTTTTTCACCAAGTGATCTAGATTAATTTTGGTTTGTTTTAAAGGAAAATGAATAAAAAAAATGGTAAATATAATTTGAGATTTATTTATAGTATCCAATTTTTAGTCGACTATTTTCGACAAAAACTAAACAATCATACTTGGTATGAACAGAGCAATACACTAACTTGATTTATTGATTTTAAGAGAGAATCGTTATGAGATTTGTAGATATTATTGAAAAAAAACGTGATGGCAATGCATTGACCACAGATGAAATCCAATTTTTTATCACCAACTATACTAATGGCACCATCCCCGATTATCAAGTTAGTGCTTTATTAATGGCCATTTATTATCAAGGTATGACATCAAAAGAGTGTGCAGATTTAACCAGTGCAATGATGTATTCGGGCGATACCGTTGATCTATCATCAATTCAAGGCATTAAAGTTGATAAACACTCAACTGGTGGTGTGGGCGATACAACAACCTTAGTTCTTGCTCCTTTAGTTGCAGCCTTAGATGTGCCAGTAGCTAAAATGTCAGGTCGTGGACTTGGGCATACAGGTGGTACCACTGATAAATTTGAGTCTATCCCAGGATTTAAAATTGAATTAAGTAAACAAGATTTTATTAATCAAGTTAATACAAAAGGTCTGGCGGTAATCGGTCAATCGGGCAATTTAACACCAGCAGATAAAAAACTCTACTCATTACGCGATGTCACAGGCACTGTTAACTCTATTCCGCTAATTGCTAGCTCAATCATGAGTAAAAAATTAGCGGCAGGCGCTGATGCTATTGTGCTTGATGTCAAAACAGGCGATGGCGCACTAATGAAAAATATGGCTGATTCAGAAAAATTAGCCCACGAAATGGTGAATATTGGCAACCAAATTGGCCGCAGAACCATGGCAATCATTTCAGATATGTCACAACCACTTGGTTTTGCAATTGGTAATGCACTTGAAATAAAAGAAGCCATTGATACTTTACGAGGTCATGGTCCTACTGATTTAACTGAATTGGTTTTAACATTAGGTAGCCAAATGGTTGTGCTTGCCAATAAAGCAAAAACATTAGAAGAAGCCAGAGCAAAACTTCAAGAAGTCATTAAAAACGGCAAAGCTATCGAGAAGTTCAAAACCTTAATTGAAGCACAAGGCGGTGATAGTTCAATGGTTGATCATCCTGAAAAATTAGCTAGTGCACCTTACCAAATTGCCCTACCAGCACTAAAATCAGGTTATGTATCAAAAATTATCGCAGATCAAATCGGGATCGCTGCAATGCAACTAGGTGCAGGACGCGCAACCAAAGAAGATATCATCGATCCCGCTGTTGGAATCATATTACATAAAAAAGTGGGCGATAAAGTTGCCGAAGGTGAAGCGTTGTTAACAATTCATGCCAATACCGATAAGCTTGATACGATAAAGCAAAAATTGTATGACAATATTATTGTTAGTGATTGTGCAAATGAAACACAATTAATTTATAAAGTGATTACGGAGTAATCATTGGCAATAAGGATTTAGGAGACACCATGTATCATTCAAATTTGAATAAAAAAATATCACTGATTGTAGTTTTGGGGATATTTTCAGTTAACGCTATAGCGGCTATTTCAACTAAACCTTCAACAACGTCGAGTTGGGAAAAAAACAAGCCTTATCAATTTACTATTTTACACACTAACGACCATCATGGTCGTTTTTGGCAAAATGATATTGGTGAATATGGTCTTGCTGCACAAAAAACAGTTGTCGATGAAGTAAGAAAGGAAGTAGCGGCTAAAGGAGGAAAATTGTTGCTTCTGTCTGGTGGTGATATTAATACTGGCGTTCCTGAATCTGATGTACTTCAAGCCAAACCCGATTTTTTAGGTATGAATGAAGTTGGGTACGATGCGATGGCGGTAGGTAATCATGAATTTGATCATCCTTTAACTGTTATTCGTGAACAACAAAAATGGGCCAATTTTCCATTTTTATCTGCTAATACTTACTTTAAAGGCACAGAGAATCGTGTTTTTGATGCTTACAAAATATTTGATTTAAATGGTATCAAAGTAGCGGTATTTGGATTAACTACTGATGATACCATTTTTTTAGCTTCACCTAAAAATACCGATGAAGTTGAGTTTCGAAAAACCTTACCCGAAGCACAAAAAATTATTGCCCATATAAAAAAAACTGAACGTCCAGACATGATGATTGCCGTAACACATATGGGTCATTACGAAAATGGCGAACATGGATCTATGGCACCAGGGGATGTTGAATTAGCCAGAAGCTTACAAAGAGGCGAATTAGATATGATTGTCGGTGGTCATTCGCAAAATCCCGTTTGTATGGCTAGCCCGAATAAACGCATTACCGAATATGTACCAGGCACTCCCTGCGCACCCGATCAACAAAACGGCACATGGATTGTACAAGCTCACGAATGGGGGAAATATGTTGGGCGCGCTGATTTTGTCTTTTTAAATGGCAAAATAACTTTGCAAAATTACCAATTAATTCCAATCAATCTAAAAAAAGAAGTGGATAATGGTAACGGCACAAAACGCCTTGAATATTACACTAAAGAGATTATACAAGATAAAAATTTACTGGAAAATTTAAAACCTTATCAAGAACAAGGCAAACAACAATTACTAGTTAAAATTGGTGAATTAACCGGTCGACTTGAAGGTGATCGCGGTGTTGTAAGATATCAACAGAGTAATATGGGGCAGTTGTTACTCAGCGCTTTTATTGAAAAAACCAATGCGGATATTGGTATTATGTCTGGAGGCATGATTCGCGATTCGTTAATTGAAGGTAATATTACTTATCGCGATATTCTAAAAGTTGAGCCTTTTGGCAATAGTGTTGTTTATTTTGAATTAACAGGTAGCGAATTAATCGATTACCTTAAAGTGGTACTCAATAAAAAACAAGGTTCGGGTGGATTTCCCCATTTGAAAAATGTCATCTTAATACGATCTGGCGATAATATCGCAGAGGTAAAAATTAATAATACACCTATTGATTTACAAAAATCATATCGCATTGCCACACTTGACTTTTTAGCAGCAGGTGGTGACGGTTATCCAATAACTAATACATCACCAACATATGTGGATACTGGTTATCGAGATGCTGATGTTGTAAAACAATATTTTGAGGAAAATTCTCCAATTAACGCATCTGATTATGAACCAACACAATTTATTACTGATAAATAAGTATTGAGGCAATTATGAGCATGACCGAATTTCAACAAAATTGTTACAATATTGTGACAGATCCCAACTTGTCACCAAAACAAAAATCTAACTTGCTTGCGCTTGCTGCGGAAAATAATCTGCCTTATGTAGATCTAGATAGTGAAACCCAACAAGCCTTAAATGAACGTGTTATTTGTGATATGTATGAGGGTCACGCACCGTATAAACCACGTTATGTGCTACCCGATTATACTAAATTCTTAAAACAAGGCTCAAAATGGCTTGAACTTGACCCAGCCAAAACTTTTGATGATGCATTAAATATGCTCACCATTGCTTATCATCATGTGCCTTCAGTAACGGGTATGCCAGTTTATTTGGGCTGTTTAGATCAAATATTACTTCCTTACGTTGGCAGTCTTACAGAAGATCAGCTTTATCAGCGATTAAAACATTTTTGGATAATGCTAGATCGAAATTTACCCGATGCCTTTATGCATGCCAATATAGGACCAACCGATAATATTATCAGTCGTGTAATCTTGCGCGTGGATAAAGAGTTAAAACAAGTCGCACCAAACTTAACCTTTATCTATGATGAAAACATCACACCAGAATCATTATTATTAACGGTTATTGACAATATTTGTGATACTGCAAAACCACATATTGCCAATAATATGATGATCAAGAAAGATTTTGATGACAAAGGCTATGGTGTAGTAAGTTGTTATAATTCACTACCAATTGCGGGCGGTGGTAGCACATTATCAAGAATCAATTTAAAAGAAGTGGCATTACGTAGTAAAAATATTGATGATTTTTTACAAAATGTCCTTCCTTACTACTGTCAATTACAATTGAATTTAATTAAAGAAAGATCAGCGTTTCTTTTTGAAAGATCCAACTTTTTTAGCAATAGCTTTTTAATTAACGAAGGGATCATTGAAGTTAATCGATTTGCGCCTATGTTTGGTATCTATGCGATGGCTGAAGCCGTAAATATTTTGCAAGAAAAATCAGGTTTTGCAGGACGCTATGGTAAAAATGAGGATGCTAATGAACTGGCTAATACGATCTCTAAACAACTAGCCGAATTTGTTGATAGTCATGAAATTAAATATGCTTGGAAAGGAAAAGCTATGTTACATGCCCAATCAGGCATTAGTTCGGACAGAGGTGCAACTCCTGGATTACGAATTCCTTATGGTCATGAGCCCGATCCTGTTACCCATATTATGGCATTGTTTAAACATCATCATTATTATACATCAGGCATTAGTGATATTTTGACTCTTGACGAAACCATTAAAGATAATCCGTCCGCATTATTGCAAATTTGTAAAGCGGCCTTTAAATTTGGTTTCCGAGAATTTACCGCCAATATCAGTGGTAATGATTTGGTACGAGTAACTGGTTATATGGTTAGGCTTTCTGATATTGCCAAATACAAACAAGAAGGTTCTCGTATTAATACAACCCTTTTAGGAGCAGAAGCTGCCGACGACAAAGAAAATAATAGCTATTTATGTCGTACACCACGAGTGATTAGTCATGAACAAATCATGGGCAATCGTTAATAAACTGTTACCCTTTTCGTGTGTTGATGGACCTGGAAATCGGTTTGTCATTTTTTTACAAGGATGTAATTTTAAATGTTTAAATTGCCATAACCCTTACACTATATCTTTATGTACGGAGTGCGGGAATTGTGTAAAGTCTTGCCCGCATAAAGCATTAAGCTTTATCAACTATAAAGTTATATGGCAAACTTCAGTTTGCCAGCAATGTGATACTTGTATTAATACTTGCGTACATCATTCAACACCAATGACTTACAAATATAGTGTCGATGATCTTTTAATCACCATTCGAAAATATCTACCATTTTTAAATGGTATTACGCTCAGTGGTGGAGAAGCAACAATGCAGTTACCCTTCGTTGAAAAGCTATTTAGTACTATCAAACAAACCAATGATTTAAAACACCTTACCTGTTTTATTGATAGCAATGGTTACTTAGCCAAAACTGGGTGGCAAAAAGTAGAAAACATTATGGATGGTGCGATGATTGATCTCAAAGCTTGGGATAATGATGTCCATAAAAGTCTAACGGGGCGAGACAATCTGCGCGTAAAAGAAACAATTAAATACCTTGCAAAAATTAACAAATTATACGAAGTGAGATTTTTAATTATTCCTGAACACACCGATCTACAAGATAACGCAGAAAATATTGCCAAGTTCTTGATCGATTTAAATCCTAATATTCGAATAAGAATTAATGCGTTTCATAATCATGGGGTGCGTGGCATCGCTAAAAAATGGTCATCTGCCAATAAAAAGCAAATCGAAATTTTTGCTGAACAATTAAAGCAAAATGGATTAAAACACTTTACCTTACCAACCGTATATTTGTAATTTTTTCCACCAGCAACTACTTCATATAAACTATCAAAAAGAGGAAGGCATTTCTTCTTCTTTTTGATTGATTTAACTTATTACTATATTACTAAGACACATTTTGCAAACATGTAATAGTTTTCTATTTGCCTTTTTTAAATGCTGCGACAAATGCATTACCCATTGCGCTATTTCCAAGTGTTGCACTATGGCTATTTTGTTTGCTAGTTTGCGTTCGAATCTTAGAGGATCGATTATTGTCTTGCTTAGTTAATGATGTTGGATCATCAAGACGCATAGTTAAAGCTATACGTTTGCGTGGGATATCGACAGCTATTACTTTAACTTTCACAATATCACCCGCTTTTACTACTGTTCTTGGATCATCAACAAACTTATCTGACAGTGCCGAAATATGCACTAAACCATCTTGGTGAACACCAATATCCACAAAAGCGCCAAAGTTGGTTACATTGGTTACTGCGCCTTCCATAACCATGCCAACTTTTAGATCTGTCATGGTTTCGATATCATCAGCAAATTGAGCAGTTTTAAATTCAGGTCTTGGATCACGGCCTGGCTTGTCGAGCTCTTTAATAATATCTGTGACTGTTGGTACACCAAAATGGTCATCAATATAATCGACTGCGTTAAGTGATTTTAAATAGTTTGTATCGCCTAAGATTTCTTTTAAAGTTTTGTGATTTTTTTCTAATATTCGCTCTACAACAGGATAAGCTTCTGGGTGGACAGCGGATGCATCAAGCGGATTTTTACCATCCATAATTCTTAAAAAGCCAGCACATTGTTCAAAGGCTTTAGGACCTAAACGCGAAACTTTTAATAACTGCTTACGATCGGTAAATTGTCCATTTTCATTACGCCAATCAATAATATTTTGGGCAATCACTTTATTAAGTCCGGCAATACGTGCAAGTAGCATCATTGAGGCGGTATTCAAATTAACGCCAACGGCATTTACACCATCTTCAACAACCGTATCAAGTTTTTTAGCTAACTGAGTTTGGCTTACATCATGCTGATATTGACCAACACCGATTGATTTAGGATCAATTTTAACAAGCTCTGCCAAGGGATCTTGTAATCGTCTTGCAATTGATACCGCACCACGGATCGATACATCAAGATCGGGGAACTCTTGTGCTGCAAGTTCAGAAGCTGAATACACTGACGCCCCTGCCTCGCTGACAATAACTTTTTGACCTTTAACTTCTGGGTATTTTTTTTGAACGTCGAGATAAAAACGCTCTGTTTCTCTCGATGCCGTACCATTACCGATAGCCACTAATTCGACTTGGTATTTAATACAAAGCGATGCCACTATCATGGCTGCTTTATCGGCTTGACCTGTATGCGGATAAATCGTTTCGGTCGCAACTAATTTACCGGTTGCATCAACAACAGCAATTTTGACGCCTGTACGTAATCCTGGATCCATCCCCATGGTCACTTTCATACCAGCTGGAGCAGCCATTAACATATCATGCAAATTGGCAGCAAATACGTTGATCGCCTCTTCTTCGGCGCGTTCACGTAATGTTGTCATTAATTCGGTTTCCATGTGCATTAGAATTTTGATGCGCCATGTCCAATTAATAACGGCTTTACGCCATTTATCTGCTGGCTGATCATTAAAATGAACATCTAAATATTCAGTGATGATTTGTTCACAATAACTTTCTTTTGGTGTTTCTTCAAATTGTGGATCGGCATTTAACGAGAGTTGTAAAAAACCTTCATTTCGTCCTCGGAACATCGCTAATGCACGATGAGATGGAACTTTAGAAATAAGTTCACTTTGCGCAAAATAGTCTCGGAATTTTGCGCCTTCTTCTTCTTCTTTACCACTCACCACTTGCGAAACTAAATGAGCATTATTCCAAAGATAATGACGTATTTTTGCCAGTAATGCCGCATCTTCAGCAAATCTTTCCATTAAAATATAACGCGCGCCATCTAGTGCTGATTTAGTATCAGCAATGCCTTGGTCTGAATTGATATACTTTTCGGCTTCGATTTCCGGAGCAAGCATTGGATTTTGCCATAAGTCATTTGCCAATGGTTCAAGACCTGCTTCAATGGCAATTTGTCCGCGAGTACGACGTTTGGGCTTGTAAGGTAGGTAGAGATCTTCAAGTTCGGTTTTACTGAGTGTTTGTGTAATACTTTTGCTTAATTCTGGCGTGAGTTTACCTTGATCTTCTATGGACTTTAGAATCGTTTTCTTGCGATCTTCAAGTTCACGTAAATAGCTTAAACGGCTATCAAGAGTACGTAATTGGGTATCATCAAGCCCACCCGTTACCTCTTTTCGATATCGAGCAATAAATGGAACAGTGCTACCTTCGTCCAATAATTGAATCGCAGCTAAAATTTGTTCTGGTTTTACACTGAGTTCCCCAGCTATAATATGGCTAATTTGATTATTTATCATGGTATCTCTGAATATTTTGTCAATTAACAGAATTTATCTTCAACATGCAAAAAGCTAATTATATAACAAGAGAGGGCTATTTAGCACTCGATCGTGAACTAAAATATTTATGGAAAGAAGAAAGACCTAAAGTTACCCAAACGGTATCGGATGCAGCTGCACTTGGTGATCGCAGTGAAAATGCCGAATACATCTATGGCAAACGAAGGTTAAGAGAAATCGATAGACGAGTTCGCTTTCTAACCAAACGATTAGAAACACTAACAATTGTTGAACCAGACCCTAGACAAGAAGGCAAAGTATTTTTTGGTGCATGGGTAAAATTAGAAGATGAAAATGGAAATCTATATGTTTATCGCATTGTGGGAGCTGATGAGTTTGATCCTAAAAAAAATTGGATCTCAATTAACAGCCCTGTAGCAAGAGCACTAATAGGTCATAAAGTTGATGATGAAATAACCGTTATCACCCCAAATGGCAAAATTTTTTATTATATTCTAGAGATTAGCTATAAAGAGTTGATGCCTTAAGTCGTGTGTTTAACAACAAATATATACTCATTCTTTTTTTAAATTAACTTCAGACGCCTGTTGCCTACAAATAGGTTGGCATTCAGTATATAATTATGCCAACCTATTTATAATTAATTTAATATATTATGATTTCTATTGATCAGCTCTATATCTATCCAATCAAATCGATGCAAGGAGTACCCCTTAAAAAGGCAAATACCATTGATGGAGGCTTTGAGTATGATCGCATTTTGATGATTAGTGAACCCGATGGCACGTTTATTACCGCAAGGCAATATCCTGAGCTTTTAAAGCTAAAAACTTCAGTAATAAAAAATCAAGTATTTGTATCCCGATCTTTAACAGAAACGATAAAATTTAATTTTGATGAATTTTCATTATCCAATGCACCAACCGAAGTTTGGGGAAACTATTTTACTTCACATATTGCCCCTATAAGAGTAAACCAATTTTTTAGTCAAATTCTGCACAAAGATGTACAGTTGCGATGGGTCGGTCAACCATTAACCCGTCGAACAAAACGTTATCCTGAAGTACCTGTTAGTTTTGCTGATGGTTATCCCTATTTATTATTAAACAAGGCTTCATTTGAATATTTACAACATCAATGCCCAGAAAAGCTGGATATTAGGCAATTTCGCGGTAATATTATTATACAAGGTGCACTGCCTTTTGCTGAAGATGGTTGGAAAACAATCAAAGTTGGTGAGGTGATTTTTGATATTGTTAAACCTTGCACTCGCTGTGTACTAACAACAATTGATGTCAATTCGGCAGAACCATTAGCTAATAATGAACCGCTTAAAACGTTACGATATTTTAGAGCCGATGAGCAAGGTCAAATCGATTTTGGTGTAAATATGATTGCTCGGAATCATGGAACTATTTCGATTCACGATAAAGTAAAAATCATGGAAAGGCAAATAGCCAAAAACTATATTAAGGCCTTTCCACCGAAAATAAAAAGTGAAGCACAACTTTGCACAATCACTTTTGAAGATAAAACGATTAAAGTTAATAATAAGCAAACTATCTTAGAGCAGCTAGAACAGCATAAAATAGCTTTACCTTATTCTTGTCGTGCAGGTGTTTGTGGGCGTTGTTTGGTTGAATTAAAACAAGGTGAAGTCAGTGCATTAACACAATCTGCGATTAAACGTCATAATAAAATTTTAGCTTGTAGCTGTATACCTAAGGGAGATATTACAATTGGATTACTTAAGAAATAGCTTTAAATCCTAAATTATCTAACACTAGCTTTTGTTCAGTTAAGTTTTTCTTTACGGGCATTAATCTATCATTCATCACTTTAATTGCTTCAGAAAACACAAACGTTTTATTCATAGCAATAAACGAAGGTTGCGCAATAATACAAAGCGATGCATTTTCACCCGCTTCAACAACCATCAAACAAACCTTTTGACCACCATCTTGCAAACTTACCTCAACAATATCGGCTACTTTAGGTGTATGTAGCATTGGCTGCTGAGAAAAATACCAGCTTTTGGGCATTTGAGGTTTTAAAAATTTAGCTGCCACAATTGCATTAATGGATAGTTCAATTTTTTGTGAATCACTCAAATTAAGTAACTGACAACTATCACGAAATAGGTAATAAGACGTTGCATCACTAACAGAAAATGGAAATTCTCCAAAAACATCAGGGATTAACATTTTACTTGGATAACAAGAACGGAATAACATTTCAGATGAAACTTCAAGCATTAAACTATCGTATTCACTGTCAAAATACCAACGCCAACAATCAGTTGGTCGAAAAGCCATTTTCATTGATATGTTATCCTCGTCAAGTGAATTAAATTAATTCAAGAAGATAACATAACTTAGTTAAAAAATAAATAAAAAGTTAAAGCAAAAATCATTTAATTATATAATTTTTAAAAACTTTAAAGATATAAGAAAAAAATCGAAATAAACTAAACTAAATCATATTTATATCTATTTTAATGAATTTATATCCCTTTAGATTAATTTATTTTTATACTAAAACATATGATTTCCTGAAAGTTTTTTACAATAAAGTTTAGCTATAGATTTTGAATATAAAAGGTGCTTTTCAGCACCTTTTTATTTTATGAAATCATCATTAATTAACTTGCAACATTAATACGTTTCATATCTGTCATATAACTACGTAGTTTGCGACCAATTATTTCAATTGGATGATTACGAATTTCTTCATTCACATCGCGTAATAGTGCATTATCAACACTACCTTCTGGGATCGCTTTACCCAAATCGCCTGATTGCAACATTGGCATAAATTTTTCTCTTAATAGTGGTACAGCGGCATTAGCAAATAGATAGTTACCATATTCAGCTGTGTCAGAAATTACCACATTCATTTCATATAAACGTTTACGCGCAATGGTATTAGCAATAAGTGGTAATTCATGTAATGATTCATAATAAGCTGATTCAGCTAAAATACCAGATTCAAGCATAGTTTCGAACGCAAGTTCAACACCTGCTTTTACCATTGCAATCATCACTACGCCTTGATCAAAATAAGCTTGTTCATCAATTTTACCTTGATATTCAGCCGCTTTTTCAAATGCGGTTTCACCCGTTTCTTTGCGCCATTTAAGTAGGTTAACATCATCATTTGCCCAGTCTTTCATCATGGTTGATGAGAACTCGCCAGAGATAATATCATCCATATGCTTACGGTAAAGATCCGTCATAATCACTTTTAATTCTTTTGCTAAGGCATTTGCTCTTAATTTAGCTGGATTTGATAGACGATCCATCATTAAGGTAATTCCTCCTTGTTTTAATGCTTCAGTGATTGTTTCCCAACCGAACTGAAGTAATTTACAAGCATAAGCAGGATCGACACCATCAGCAACCAGTTTATCAAAACAAAGTAATGATCCAGTTTGTAACATACCACAAAGGATGGTTTGTTCACCCATTAAATCAGACTTAACTTCGGCAACAAATGACGATTGTAAAACACCAGCACGATGTCCACCAGTTGCCGCAGCCCATGCTTTGGCGATCGCTAACCCTTCACCTTTTGGATCGTTTTCTGGATGAACTGCGATCAGTGTCGGTACGCCAAATCCACGTTTATACTCTTCACGCACTTCAGTCCCTGGGCATTTAGGTGCAACCATAACAACAGTGATATCAGAACGAATCTTTTCGCCTACTTCAACAATATTAAAACCGTGAGAGTAACCTAGTGCTGCGCCTTGTTTCATTAATGGTAGGACGGCTTGCACAACGGCTGAATGTTGCTTATCAGGCGTTAAGTTAATAACAAGATCCGCTGTTGGAATTAATTCTTCGTAACTCCCTACTTTAAAACCGTTTTCAGTTGCTTTTTTCCAAGAAGCACGTTTTTCGGCAATGGCATCTTTACGTAATGCATAAGATATATCTAAACCTGAATCACGCATATTAAGACCTTGGTTAAGGCCTTGAGCTCCACAACCAACAATGACAATTTTTTTACCTTTTAAAAAGTTAGCTTCTGATGCAAACTCATCACGAGTCATAAAACGGCATTGGCCTAATTGTTCTAATTTTTCACGTAAATTGAGTGTATTAAAGTAGTTTGACATTATTCTCTCCAAGAGTTGAGTTATTCATAATCGAATATTAACCACTATATAGTACTTTTAATGTTGCTAAAATTGATATATTAACAACACAATATTGCATAAATTGCAATATACTTGCTAAGTTCAGTACTTTCTTTTAATCTAAGCCACTTTCAATTCACCAATCAATCAATATGGATGCTCGATATAAGCAAGCAAATAAAGAAGCTAAACTTTCGTTATTATTAACTTTTATTTATCTTCTCGGATGGATTTTTTGTGCTTACTGTGTTAACGATAAACTAGGATTTTTAGGACTTCCATTGTGGTTTGAATTATCTTGCATCATGGTACCTTTAGGTTTTATATTACTTTGCTGCTTGGTTGTAAAATTTCAATTCAAAAATATCTCATTAGAACAAACTAAGTGATTAAACAATGCATTTAGATATTATTGTACCGCTTGTCATCTATCTTATTTTTGTGTTTGCGTTATCAATTTATGCTTATGTGAAACGCAAAAAGGTAAATGAATTTACTGATTACTTTATTGGTAATCGAACCATGGGGGGCTTTTTACTCGCCATGACACTAGCTGCAACTTATATAAGTGCTAGCTCATTCATTGGTGGACCTGGCGCTGCTTATAAATTTGGTCTTGGTTGGGTGTTATTGTCGATGATCCAAGTCCCAACTGTGCTACTTTCGCTTGGTATTTTAGGTAAAAAATTTGCCATTTTAGCACGCCAATATAATGCAATAACCTTAAGTGATATGCTTTATGCACACTATAAAAGTAAAACCATAGTTTGGTTTGCAAGTATCGCATTAGTTGTTGCTTTTATTGGCGCGATGACAGTACAGTTTGTCGGTGGCGCACGATTATTGGAATCATCTGTTGGTATTTCTTATGATATCGGATTATTAATTTTTGGTATTGGTACCGTTATCTATACCGCTTTTGGTGGGTTTAGAGCGAGTATTTTAAATGATGCCTTCCAAGGCCTAGTAATGATCATTGGTGCCATCTTACTATTAACAGCTATTATTTATGCTGGTGGCGGTATAACAGCAATTATTCACCGTTTGAATGAAATTGACCCTGCACTACTCACACCACAAGGTCCTGACAATTTTATGGACTTTCCATTTATGGCTTCATTTTGGGTTCTTGTCTGTTTTGCCGTAGTTGGTTTACCTCATACAGCGGTTCGTTGCATGGCGTACAAAGACAGTAAAGCCGTACATAAAGGTATTATTATTGGTACGATTGTTGTCACAATCATTATGTTAACCATGCATCTATCTGGCGCACTAGGTAGAGCTATTATTAGCGATTTAACTGTTCCAGATCAAATCGTTCCTACCTTAATAATTAACATTATGCCACCATTAGCCGCTGGCATCTTTTTGGCTGCACCACTTGCAGCTATTATGTCGACAATTAACGCCCAGTTATTACAAGTTTCATCAGTGATTATTAAAGACCTATTTTTAAGTATGAAACATAACAAAAACTATAGTGATAAAATGTTAACGCGCAAATCTGTTATCATCACCTTTATTTTTGGCGGATTACTTATTTTTGCGGCTAGGAATCCACCAAATATGATTATATGGTTAAATTTGCTTGCATTTGGTGGACTTGAAGCCGTATTTTTATGGCCATTAGTGCTTGGACTTTATTGGAAAAAAGCCAATTCAACAGGTGCTTTATGTTCTATGTTTGCTGGTGCAATAAGCTATATTTTATTAGCTGTTTACAATATAAAGCTTTATGCTTTTCATCCAATTATCCCATCCTTAATTATTGGATTGGTAGTATTTATTATCGCCAATATGTTTGGTAATACAGGAAAAAACTATGCCTTGGATACAACTCAGAATTAATACAACTAACGATCTTGCCGAACAAATTAGCGAACGATTAGAAGAGTCTGGCGCGGCATCAGTCACGTTTCAAGACACTTATGATAATCCTGTTTTCGAACCATTACCGGGAGAAACTAAACTCTGGGGTAATACTGATGTAATTGGTCTATATGATGCTCAAACAGATATCGATGAATTAAAAGCAATATTAAATCTTGAACAATATTCTTATAAGATTGAACAATTAGAAGATAAAGACTGGGAACGTGAATGGATGGATAACTTTCATCCTATGCAATTTGGTAAACGGCTTTGGATATGCCCAAGTTGGCGCGATGTGCCCGATGCTAACGCTGTCAATGTCATGTTAGATCCTGGTTTAGCATTTGGCACCGGTACTCATCCCACTACTGCGTTATGCTTAACTTGGCTAGATAGTTTAGATCTTAAAGATAAATTAGTTATTGATTATGGTTGTGGGTCTGGCATTTTGGCAATTGCAGCACTTAAATTAGGTGCAAAGCGCGTAATTGGTATTGATATCGATCCTCAAGCTATTCAAGCTAGCCGTGACAATGCGCTGCGTAATGATGTCAGCCAAAAACTAGAACTTTATTTATCAAAAGATATTCCCAATAATTTACAAGCAGATATCCTTGTTGCTAATATTTTAGCTGGTCCATTAAAAGAACTTGAGCCACATATAAGTAAATTAGTAAAAACCCAAGGTAAACTAGGATTGTCAGGTATTTTAGCAACTCAATCATCAAGCGTTTGCATGGCTTATCAACCTCAATTTGAATTAGATCCCGTTGCTGAACAGGATGAGTGGTGCCGTATCACTGGTAAAAAAAAGTAAAAAAATAACGTTACCCCCTTTTAAGTTAGAGAAAAAATGCGTAATATAGCCGGCCTTAATTTGCTTAGCATTGGTGAGATTAAATTAAAAAATAATTTAATTGCTGCGCCAATGGCTGGAATCAGCGATAAACCATTTCGTAATTTGTGTCATCGATTTGGGGCTGGTATGACAGTTTCAGAAATGTTTTTAGCAAATTCGGATGTTTGGCATACCGATAAATCAGCTTTGCGAATGATCGCAAGCGAGGATATTGGTGTTCGTGCAGTGCAAATCGTTGGTTCTGATCCCGACGAAATGGCGAGAGCTGCCGAATTTAATGTCAAGCATGGCGCTCAATTGATTGATATCAATATGGGATGCCCAGCTAAAAAGGTCAATAAAAAATTGGCAGGATCTGCTTTAATGCAGTATCCAGAACTTATTAAAAAAATTTTGCAGAAAGTTGTCGGTGCAGTCGATGTTCCGGTAACATTAAAAACGCGGACTGGATGGAATAAAGATCATAGAAATTGCATAGAAATCGCACAAATTGCACAGGATTGTGGCATAAAGGCAATTACTATTCATGGAAGAACACGTGCTTGCTTATTCAACGGTGTGGCTGAATATGATTCCATTAAAGCAGTTAAAGAAAACGTTACGATTCCTGTAATTGCTAATGGAGATATTTGTACACCTGAACAGGCAAAAGATGTTTTTCAATATACGCAGGCTGATGCTATAATGATCGGCCGAGCGGCACAGGGGCGACCTTGGATATTTGAAGAAATTGCATTCTATTTAACACATGGACAGTTACAAAATAATAAAACTATTGATGAAGTAGAACAAGTTGTATTGTCACATCTTGATGAGCTTTATCAATTTTATGGAGAATACAAAGGATTAAGGATTGCCAGAAAGCATGTAAATTGGTACACCAAGAATTATGCTGACAGCGATCAATTCAGGCGCTTATTTAGTGTACTTAGCAATACAAGTGAGCAAGTAAACACTCTAAAAGCATTTTTTAGTCAAATTAGAAACAACCCAAAGAGTTAAAAATACTATGTCAGAACAACGCGTTACAGCTGCAGCACTTAAATTTACAACTGTAAACTCTCAAGACCAAATAACACAAAAGCCTTTGCGAGATTCAGTTAAGCAAGCTTTAAAAAACTATTTATCACAATTAAATGGTGAAGATCCTACAGATCTATATGAATTAGTGTTAGCTGAAGTTGAACACCCATTCCTTGATATGGTTATGCAATATACACGTGGCAATCAAACTCGAGCAGCAAATATGCTTGGTATCAACCGCGGCACATTACGCAAAAAATTAAAACAATACGGAATGAGTTAATCGTCTATTATTTAAGAATTTATAATATGACAAAAAAGCGCCTTCATGTAGGGCGCTTTTTTACTGATAAATAAAAAAGTTCATAGAATTAATCATGCAAAATGAATAAGCATATTGATAATGAATTTTAAGTAAAAGTTTGCTAAAATACAGCGATTTTTAAATTATTATCTGGAGAATTTTATGGCAGGTCATAGTAAATGGGCCAATACTAAACACCGCAAAGCAGCACAAGATGCGAAACGCGGTAAAATCTTTACTAAAATTATTCGTGAACTAGTAACAGCAGCAAAATTAGGTGGCGGCGATCCAGCGTCAAATCCTCGATTACGTGCTGCAATGGACAAAGCATTATCTAATAATATGACTCGCGATACCATGAATCGAGCTGTTGCCCGCGGTGTTGGAGGTGAAGATGACAGCAATATGGAAACAATCATTTATGAAGGATATGGTCCAGCTGGTACTGCTGTAATGGTTGAATGTCTAAGCGATAACCGCAACCGTACGGTATCAGAAGTGCGTCACGCCTTTACTAAATCGGGTGGTAACTTAGGTACTGATGGCTCAGTTTCATATTTATTCACCAAAAAAGGGGTTATTTCATATCCGAGTGGAACTAATGAAGATCAGGTTATGGATGCAGCGCTTGAAGCGGGTGCGGATGATGTTGTGACTTATGATGACGGTGCAATTGATGTATTTACGACACCTGAATCATTTGGTGAAGTAAAAGATGCACTTGATGCAGCTGGACTAGTTGCCGAAGCAGCTGAAGTATCAATGATTCCAGCAACAAAAGTTGAACTTGATATTGAATCTGCACCAAAATTATTACGCTTAATTGATATGCTTGAAGATTGTGATGATGTCCAAGAAGTTTATCATAATGGTGAAGTTTCTGATGAGGTTGCAGCCGCGCTCTAATGGCCATTATTCTTGGCATCGATCCAGGTTCTCGTTTGACGGGTTACGGCGTAATCCATCAAACGGGACGTCAACTCACCTACCTTGGTAGTGGATGCATTCGTACTGCTGTTGATGATTTACCTACCCGTTTAAAACGCATATATGCTGGCGTCAGTGAAATTATTTTACAATTCCAACCCGATATGTTTGCTATTGAGAAAGTCTTTATGGCACGTAATGCCGACTCTGCATTAAAGCTAGGTCAAGCAAGAGGCGCTGCAATTGTCGCAGCTGTAAATAATAATCTAACTGTTTTTGAATATGCAGCTCGTTTAGTTAAGCAGAGTGTAGTAGGAACAGGCGCTGCTGACAAAAAACAAGTACAACATATGATCAAATTATTATTAAAGTTACCAGCTAGCCCACAAGCTGATGCTGCTGATGCTTTAGCTATTGCGATAACCCATGCTCATATAAGTCAACATTCAATACAAACTCATAAGTAAAATTATAAAATTAAATTTTCAAAACTGAGAGTTTTTTGTTTATATGGACTATTAGCATTTTGATAAAAAAGATTGGTATAGACATCTGTTATAATAATTTCAATAAAAATAAAATATACGATGTTAAGAGACTAAAATATCTCAATATCTTATTAAAATATTGTTTACCTTTAAATACCTCATTGTGATGACAACATCCACTTAGAAAATTACGTTGCGTGTTTTAGTGTTTTTATACTCAATGAGCGTCATGTTATTAATACTATATTCATTACTAATTAATTTCTGCAACGATATCTCCCGCATAAACATAGTTCCCCACTTTGAGCGTTTGTTTTAAAACACCATTTCGATGTGCGATAACTTGTACTTCCATTTTCATCGCTTCCATTATAGCAATCACATCCCCTTTGTTTACGCTTTGATTATCATTAACTACCCATTTAAAAAGGCTACCCGAAACTGGTGATTGGACAATCAAATCGGAAAGCGCTTCTTTCATGGAAGAAGATGTATCTAGATTAGTATCCGTTTGCAAAGATAACGAAGAAAATAGTTGTACAGGTAACCCCAGTTTACAACGTTTACCGTCAATCTCGATAAATGTGTGAGTCAGCGTTGCTTCTTTTGGTGGTATTTGCCTTTTAGTTGGTGCTATTGTTGCAGCCAATTCAGTTTCGATCCAACGCGTATGCACTTTAAAATCATCACAAAAATCAGGATGTTCAATAACTGCACGTGCAAATGGTAATACACTTGCCACCCCTTCAATCGAAAACTCCGCTAAAGCACGACGGGCCCTTGCAATGACCTGTTCACGATTATTTCCAACAATAATTAGTTTTGCTATGAGCGAATCAAACATGGGCGGAATAACCGAACCAGCGAGTACCCCACTATCTAAGCGTACTCCTGGCCCTGATGGTGCATCAAACCGCGTAATTATACCAGCTACGGGTAAAAAGCCATTAGCTACATCCTCAGCATTAATACGAAACTCAATGGCGTGACCTCGTGGTTTAGGCGTTTGGTTTATACTAAGCGGTAAACCTTGGGCAATGCGCAATTGCTCGATAACAAGATCGACACCCGTTGTTTCTTCTGTAACTGGGTGTTCAACTTGCAATCTTGTGTTTACTTCAAGGAAGGATAACTTGCCATCCTGACTAAGCAAAAATTCAACTGTACCCACGCCGACATAGTTTGCTTTAGCACAAATATCAATCGAAGCTTGAATAATTTGTTGCTCTAATGGTTCGGTTAAAAACGGTGCGGGTGACTCTTCAATTAATTTTTGGTTACGACGTTGTAGTGAACAGTCACGGGTTCCAACCACAACAACATGACCTAATGTATCAGCAATGATTTGTGCTTCAATATGCCGAGGATTATGTAAAAATTGTTCTAAAAAACATTCACCACGACCAAAAGCGGTAGTCGCTTCGCGTACAGCGGAATGATAAAGTTCTTCAACTTCTTCCATTTGCCAAGCCACCTTTAATCCCCGACCGCCGCCACCGAATGCCGCTTTAATTGCTATCGGTAAACCATGAGCGTGCGCAAATTCAACGACTTCTTTAACATCTTGCACTGGTTGTTTAGTTCCAGCAACTAAAGGCGCGCCAACTTGCAATGCAAGTTGTCTGGCTCTGACTTTATCGCCTAATATTTCGATCGTTTCTGGATTTGGTCCAATCCATATTAAGCCAGCATTTTGCACTGCTTTAGCAAATTCAACACGTTCTGATAAAAACCCATAACCTGGGTGCACCATTGTAGCGCCTGATTTTTTGGCTATAGCAATGATTTTATTAATATCAAGATAAGTTTCACTCGGTAAGTTGCCTGATAATCCATAAGCTTCATCAGCCATTTGTACATGAAGTGCATCAATATCCGCATCGGCATAAATTGCAATAGACAAAAAGCCCATATCACGACAAGCACGTATAATACGTACTGCAATCTCGCCTCGGTTAGCGATCACTACTTTGTGAGTTATTTTTTGATTATTTTCAGACATGATCAATATCACTTCCTTCAAATTCTTTAAACATCCCTATAGGATTAAATTTTATCTTGGCATTGACTGGAATTTGACCGGCCAAATCTAAATGGTATGTACACACAGCCCCGATAACAGGGTAGCCCCCTGTTAAAGGGTGGTCATTCAAAAAGAGCACCGGCTGCCCATTCGCTGGAATTTGTATTGCTCCAATGCAGGTGCCTTCACTGGGTAATTCTTGCCCTTTGTCACGGCTTAAAGGCATGTCACCAGACAAACGCAAACCAATGCGATTAGAAGCAGGTGTCACCTGCCATAGTTGAGAAGAAAGTAATTCTACTGCTTGCTTTGTAAACCAATCAGTACGCGGCCCAAGCACAATATCGAGTACAATAACATCATTACAAGTCGGATAGCGTATCATTGGTGTTTCGGTTAACGACACCGCATTTAAGGTTTGAATTTTCTTAATAGCTAGCGTTTGACCAATTTTAAGTGGCGATGGTCCGACTTGGGCGAGTGTATCAAAAGAGCAACTAGTTAAAACAGGTGACACTTGAAAACCACCACGCACAGCGAAATAACTACGCACACCACATTTTACGCTTCCCAAACTAATCATATCGCCTTTTTCCAATTGAATCGGCTGATACATGGCAACATTATACTTTTCACCATCTGATGTTGTAATGTGTATATCACACTCAGCCCCTGTGACAGCGACCAACATACCACAATTTACCTGCGCTTTAAAACCACCTTGCGTTATTTCTAATACGGCTTCATTAATTGGATTGCCCACAATGCGGTTACCACTATGTAATGCCCCTTTATCCATCGCTCCAGATTCAGAGATACCTAATGCCGCCTGACCAATGCGCCCTGCGTCTTGTAAAAGTGTTTGTAATCCTGTTGCTAATATTTTGATATCCTGTTGTTGATTGCTGTTGCTATCGCCTTTTTTAGCGGTAGGCAAATGATACTTTTTAATGGATTTGCTAGCATCAACAAAATTAACTCGGCTACCGGGTTTCAATAGTGCAGGTTGATCGCGATTTAAATCCCATACAGCGGTATCAGTTATACCAATAAGTTGCCAACCGCCAGGACTTGCTTGAGGATAAATACTACTAAACTCGCCTGCTAAAGCAACTGAACCAGCTGGAATACGAACTCGTGGTGATTGACGACGCGGTACATTAAGCTGAGCATTTTTAGATACCATATAAGCAAAGCCAGGCGCAAAGCCACAAAAAGCCACTTGATATTCATTATTGGTGTGTCTCGCAATGACTTCAGCAACCGTTATACCTAAATATTCAGCCACTTGGGCTAAATCCTCGCCATTATAATGCACAGGTATTATCACCAATTCACCAGATTGCATAATACTTGCTGAAATATCCAATTTAGCGATATGCTTAATGAGCGTATTAGCATTCGTCGCAATGGGATTATAACGAATCAATATAGTGCGCGCTGCGGGGATTATCTCTTCTATATGCCAATGCATAAATACACTTTGCAGTGCATTGGTAAGCGCCATTGTTTGCTCAAGAGCTGTTAATTCAACAATAAACGCATCAACATTAACGGGTAAAAATCGCATTAAGCACCTCTATATATGGTAAATATCCAATCCCTAACTATAACTATTTTATAGCGTTGTGTCATATTTGAGACTAAATTTATTGCCGGCTTAACAAATTCGTGTCTAATCATAGTTCTATTTTTTCGTTAACTTAATTAAGTTTCCAAAATTTAACTAATCTAATGATTATTTACCTTAGCAAATGAGACAATATTAATGCCATTTTGTTGTAATTTTTCACGAACTTTTTGCGCCATTGCTAAGGCACCAGCACTATCGCCATGAACACAAATTGATCCTGCCTCAATATCGACAAACTGCCCGTCTATAGAAGTTACACCACCATCACTCACTAACTGTAGCATACGGTCTGCAACTAGATCGGGATCGTGCAACACAGCGCCGGCTTCTTTACGAGACACTAACGTACCATCGACATGATATGCCCTATCAGCAAAAGCCTCGGCAACCACACGTAAGCCGTTTTCTTTAGCCCACTCAATGAGTTTTGAGCCCGCAAGCGCAACTAAAATCAGTGTTGAATCAATCGAACAAAGTGCATCAATCACTGCCATTGCCTGACGCTTATCATGCGCAATTGTGTTATATAAGGCACCATGAGGTTTAACATAACTCACCTTAGCACCAATTGAAGCGGCTAACCCTTTGAGTGCACCAATTTGATAAATCACATCTGCGGTTAATTCATCGGCGGCTATATCCATATTACGACGGCCAAAACCAACTAAATCAGGATAACCGACATGAGCACCGACTTCGACATGATTAGCTTTGGCCGCTTTTAATGTCTTTAAAATACCCGCTGGCGATCCTGCATGGAATCCGCAAGCAATATTGGCACTGCTAACAACTTTTAGCATTGCCTCATCATTTCCCATCTGCCATTGACCAAAACTCTCGCCAAGGTCACTGTTTAAATCAATACATTTAGTGATTGTCATATTGTCCTCTATTTTAAATAGTTAAAAATAGTAGCAACCGACATTATGCCCATATACCAAGTAATTGCACACACAACTACACCTGACAGCAATAACCATCTTGGATAGTGATATCCAGACATAAGATCAGCACGTCGCCAACCAATATAGACAAAAATAGTTAAACCAAGCGGTAAAACTAAACCATTAAAACCGCCCGCAAAAACTAATAATGATACAGGTGCGGTTCCCATGATTAAATAAATAGCTAGCGAAACAGCAATAAAAACAATAGTGGAAAACTGGCGTTGTTTGTCTGTAATTGCCCGCTTAAAAGGGGTAATAAAAGTCATTGAAGTATAAGCTGCACCAATAATACTAGTTATCGCAGCCGCCCATAAAATCAAACCAAAAATACGTAACCCCAATTTACCTAAAGCGGCCTGAAAGGCTTGCGATGCCGGATTGGCTGCATAACTTGAAATGTCAATTGTTACACCACTTGCAACCACACCTAAAATGGCTAGAAATAAGATGTAACGCATCAAACCCACAACCATTATTCCTTTGGTTGCAGCACCGGAAACATAATCAATATGCTGAGCACCAACCATACCTTTATCAAGTAATCGGTGAGCACCAGCGTAAGAGATATACCCCCCAACCGTTCCCCCAACAATAGTCGTAATAGAGGCAAAATCAACACTGCTTGGAAAAACCGTTTCCCTTAAAGCTTGCCCAACAGGTGGTTGAGAAGCAAATACCACAAATAAGGTCAAAATAATCATGAGCAAACCAAAACCAATCATTAAACGATCAATAAAATGACTGGCTTTACGGGATGAAAAGATATAAACCGCTAAGAGTGCACTAATTGCCCCGCCCCATTTAGGATCAAGCCCAACAAGTGCGTTTAAACCTAAACCAGCACCGGCTATATTACCAATATTAAACACCAATCCACCAAATATAATCAGCACTGCAAGTATATAGCCACTAAATGGAATCGTCGCATTAGCAATATCTGAAGAATTCATTTTGGTTAACGCAACAATTCGCCAAATATTTTGCTGAACAACAAAATCAATAATAATAGAGGCTAAAATACCAAAGCCAAAAGCCGTACCAAGGGTGACAGTAAAAGTGGCTGTTTGGGTAATAAAGCCCGGACCAATTGCCGAAGTCGCCATTAAAAAAATGGCACTGATTAATGAAGCACGCCGATTTTTAACAAAAGCAACGGTGCTACCGCTATTATTTTCCATATGCATGTTTCCTCTTAATTTGTTTTTCAATTATTGATACAACAACCGTATTAGCACTTTTTACTACTTTTCAAGGTAATGCAAGTATCATGCCATAGTGCTACTTTCATTATCGAATATCTTTATAATTACTATTTCCTAGCAACAAACTAATTAAAAATAATTCTAATTGCTTATTATTTATCCATAACAAATTAATAATTAACACTTAATAACGCTAATTTGCACCAAAGGTAAACATTCAAACCCGAATCTTTTTTTTAAAATTTACCAAATTATTGCTAACACTTTGACTCATCGATAATTAATTTAAAAACATTGGAATGTCCTTTCCGACTTGGGTAATAAAGATAAAAAGAGTCATAGGTAATAGCAAAATCGGCCAATAATTCAACTAACCCTCCCGATGATAATTCCTTTTCAATATCTACTCTAGCAATCCAAGTGATATCTAAACCATCTAAAGCCGCTTGTTTACACAATTGATTATTAATTATAAATTGGGATTGCGAATGATATTTAATCATTTTTCCCTTCTGCGTAAATTCCCATGGTAATTCTGTACCATGTTGAACCGATATTCGCATTCCAACTAAACGATGTTTATCTAAATCTTTGATTTGTTTTGGTATCGATTTTCCTATTAAATATTTAGGGCTAGCAATTAAAGCCATTTTTAGCGGAGGCGATATTTTAACTGCGATCATCTCTTTAGCAAGATCATCACCTAACCGGCAACCCATATCAAAGCTCTGTTTAACAATATCAGCCCAGCTATTATCGGCTTGAATTTCGACTCTAATGAGCGCATAACCAAGCAAAAAATCGCATAATTTCGGATAGATAATATGTTCTACCGCAATATACTGGGAGCATTAATTCTGATCGTCCCTGAAGGCGTATTGGTAAAATGACTTAATTCATTCACCTCGTGATTAATCGAGTCAAATAAAGGAGAACTTTTTCGGTATAATTGTTCGCCCGCCTCGGTCAATGAAACATTCCGAGTATTACGATTAAATAAACGCAAATTCAAACGAGTCTCTAGATTTCGCATACTATGGCTAAGCGCCGATGAGCTAATTCCCAATAACTGCCCTGCTTTTACAAAACTGTTGGTCTGTGCCAAAGTAATAAAGTAATTTAATTCATTAAGGTTATACATAATCGCATGCTATTAGTGAATTTAATTCACTACACTATAACCCCCCCTCCATTTATCTCAATAAAAGACATCTTTAAAATAATGTTATTTTTATTCAGTAAGCAAACTGACTGAAAATATACTTATACTTAGCACCAGTGGGAGCTTACCTAAAGTCATGATTCCTGTTTTGTTACAAATTATGAAGTTAAATTTGTATAGTACCCTCACCACACCCACGAATTAATATCATTAGCCAATGAAAGCGTCGTTATTATTCAAATCAATGTTAAGGACTTAATCCAATTAGAAAAGGTGATACAAGGACAAGATATTGTTTACGTTAAGTTAGCAAGACAACTTGAAACTACGGCTAAAAATGTAGTGCAAACCATACCTAGGCAATAACTAAAACGCCTAATTTGGAAGAGATTTTTGGTTTATCAACAGTTGAGCAAGGTCTTGAAGCATAAAAAATCGGGTTTAGTAAAATAGGTACAAAATGCCATTGATTGGCAAATAAGTGATATTTATAGCCATCAAGCCAACTGCTATTTTAGATTTGGTTAACTAAGGAAAATTCGATGGTTTTACCACCCATCTTAAATTAGTTTTAATGTTTAACATACATCAAATAGTTATCGGCTAAAAAGGAGAGAACCCATGCAACATATCACATTAAACAATGGAATAAAAATACCGGTTCTTGGTTGTGGTGTATACCAAATAAATCAAGAAGAGTGTGAATAGTGTGTCTTAGATGCCATCAGTATCGTCTATTGTGCGATTGTTACCACGCAAGCTTATGGCAATCGCTTAATTAAATTATTTACTGATAATCAATAACCTGTTTTTTGTTATTTCCGAAAAAACTATTTAACTTAAAATTTTGTCTACCATTTTTATATAAAATAATTCGAACTCATTTAACTCAATTCAATTAAGGAATAACTTATGTCATTTGTCAATGAATATGTTTCAGACGAAGATACTAAAAAGTATGATTTAGATAATTTATGGAATATTTAGCACATGTAAGCTAACAAGTTAATCAATTATCATACTAGAGGAATAGACAAATCACGATATACAGATGCATAACAGAAATAGGCACAATATATAATTCCCCAATAAAATTATGATTCTTAACTGATGAAATTAAATATGATTTATTTTGATAATCATTAGCATCAACAATACGAATATGTACACAAACATCGAGATGTAAATCTATTACAACCAATGTTAATGTTTCTTTTTCTTTCTCAATACCTGTAAAAAAAGCAGAACCATGAATAAAAAAGGATTGCTAACCAATATTTAGACAAGTTGTTTAAAAAAGTTAACTCGATAACATATTTTTTAGACTAATTTCTGGACTAAATTTTTTAAGATGATTACGCATTAATCTACTCTATACAGGAGAATATATTCATCGAACGTATTGTAAAGTCTAACTTATTTATGCTTTGACGAATTACATTGAATGTTAAATTGGAGCGGGAAACGAGGTTCGAACTCGCGACCCCGACCTTGGCAAGGTCGTGCTCTACCAACTGAGCTATTCCCGCTTATTGAGGCACTTCGAAAGAAGTGGAGAGCATTATACAAAATTTTTCGTATCTCGCAACTATTTTTATTATTATTTTTTATCTTTCCAGTTAAGTGCTTCAAAAATACCAAATAAAAAAAGACGTAATACTTTAAATTTGTCTTGTTGCTTTTCTTGATTGGTCATGGTTGAGTTTAATATCCACGCTTGTAAGCCATGAGTAACCGCAAAGGCAATTAAACCGATATTAGCTACCACATTGGCAGGTCGTGGGTAAGGATGGATAAGGTTAAATACCAAAAATAACCATATCAATGAATATAATACTTTTCCTATAAATATGAACATTAATTGCCTTCTCGTATAAATAGATAACTATGAACTTGTCCAGCTGTTTTTTCGCGGTGCAAATGCCAGTGAGTTGGAATATAAGTTGTTAATTCATGATCTATTTCTGTTTCAATATAAATATAAGCTGACGGTTTTAGCCAGTTATTATTCTCAAGCTCACTAACCGTTTTTGCCACCAATGCTTGATGAAATGGTGGGTCGATGAATACAATATCAAATTGTTTTATAGCTGGTTTGTTTAGCCAATGTAAAGTGTCGGTATGATAAATATCGATTGTATCGCTAGCAATAAGCTGTTTATTTTTATTGAGTAGTTGTGCAACTTGTTTATCTTTTTCAAGCAAGGTAACACTTTGGGCGCCTCGTGATGCGGCTTCAAAACCTAATGATCCACTACCTGAAAAACAATCCAAACAATCGCTATCGTGTATAACAGGCATTAACCAGTTATATAGGGTTTCTTTAATACGATCTGTGGTTGGGCGCAATCCTTGCTTATTAAGTACCGACAGTTTACGCCCACGCCATTTTCCGCCAATAATTCTTATTGAACCATTCATTTTAAATCCTATATCAAAATAGCTCTGAAGTGTTGCCTTCTGAATCTATTACTCTCGTGCCCACTTCTTGGGTTGCATAAGTCGTTGGCTCGGTACCTTTTATAAAGTACTCTGACATGGTTCTAGATTCAGACTGAGGTAATAACCCTGTTTTTTGATCGATAGTAACAGAAATAACATTTTCAGGTTTTACATCTTCTATTACTGGTACATCTTGTAGAGCAACTTTCATATAATCAACCCATATTGGATTTGCGGTTACAGCCCCTGCTTCGGCTCGGTAAGTTCGACCTAAGTCACGGCGGTGATCATCAAAACCCATCCAAACAGTCGTAACAATATTGCCACCAAATCCAGAAAACCAAACGTCTTTTGAAGAGTTAGTAGTCCCTGTTTTACCACCGACATCTTTTCTACCCAACGCTTTTACACGCCATGCCGTACCTTGCCAATCTGAACCACCAAAGACAATAGATCGAAGACCATCTTTCATAATAAATGCAATTCCACTATTTATCGTATGTGGTGCGTATTTTGGCGTGACATCAGTGACTTTTTTATTGGTGTTGATATCAGGTAAGACTAAATTGTTATCTGATTTTAGATTAGCTTGGTCGGGTTCTTCATTGTCCGATTCATTTGATCCTTTTTCAACATTATCAAATGATGTAAGTGTTGATTCAGTAAACACGTCATCATTAGTACAATTGTGACAAGCAATCAAAGGTTGATGCTGATAAATTATACCTTTACCATTATTGTTCTCAATTTTTTCAATCAAATATGGTGAAATTAAATACCCCCCATTAGTAATCACCGAGTAGGCTCTTGCTACTTGCAATGGGGTAAACGAAGCCGAACCTAAAGCTAACGATTCGTTATGTGAAATATTTTCTTTGGGAAATCCAAAACGCTCTAAATAAGTCGCTGCATAATCTATACCAACTGCACGTAATGCTCTTACCATCATGACATTTTTAGACATCCCTAACCCAATTCTTAAACGTAATGGCCCTGCATAGGTAGGTGGTGAGTTTTTAGGGCGCCAAGTTGCACTCCCCGTTGAACGGACGATGGGTGCATCATTCAGCAGTGTTGCCATCGTTAAGCCTTGTTCTAAGGTTGAAGTATAAATGAATGGTTTAATACTCGAACCTAATTGTCGAAGTGCTTGAGTTGCTCTATTAAACTTACTTAAATTAAAATCATAACCACCGACAATCGCTTTGATGGCACCATTGTCTGAATCAAGCGAGACTAATGCAGCATTAACCGCTGGTATTTGTGCTAATTCCCAATTATCATCCGACTTTTTAACCCAAATTAGCTGTCCAGCTTTGAGGGTATCAGACACTTTTTTAGGGTACGCACCTTGCTTTGTGTCACTAATAAAAGGGCGAGCCCATTTCATGTCTTGATATGAAATAGTGATATTACTTTTATCAGATAACACGGCTGTCGCTTCTTTATCTGAAAATGTCATAACAACAGCTGGGCACATGCCACTATAGCATATATATTTATCAAGAGTTTGCTGGATCTTCTCAAGATCCCATGGCATTTCATTGGGTTGCCATAATACTTTTTCAGCACCACGATAACCATGTCTGATATCATAATCAATAATATGTTTTTGCACAGCTTCTTTAGCTGCTATTTGATCGGTTTTCGAGATAGTCGTATAGACTTTATAGCCATCTGTATAGGCATTCTCGCCAAATTTATTGTACATAAATTGCCGAGCCATCTCTGCAACATAAGGAGCAGAAAAATCGATTTGAGGTGAATGATAACTCGCACCAAGCGGTTTTATAATCGCTGCATCATATTCAGCTTGAGTGATATAAGATTGATCTAACATGCGCCTTAATACCCAGTTACGTCTAGTTAATGCACGTTTTGGATGAGAAATTGGATTAAAAGCAGATGGTGCATTCGGTAAGCCCGCTAATAAAGCTGCTTCATCAACCGTTAATTGATCTGGTGTTTTACCCAAAAAAGTATAAGCTGCAGCAGCAACGCCATATGCTCTAGAGCCAAAGTTAATCATGTTAAGATACAGTGCCATGATTTCTTCTTTGGATAACTCTTTTTCCATACGAGTAGCCAAAATCATTTCTTTGACTTTACGTGTTATGCTTTTTTCAGGTGTTAAGAAAAAGTTCTTAGCAACTTGTTGAGTGATTGTACTGCCGCCTTGAGAAAATCCTTTCTGTTTCAAACCAACATACATTGCTCGTACGATACCTATTGGATCAACACCAAAATGTTCATGAAAACGAGCATCTTCAGTTGCAATCACTGCGTTAACCACCATTGGGGGAATTTCGTCATATTTTAGTGGTGTTCGACGCCTTTCACCAAAAATAGCAATTAACTCGCCGTCTTTACTTAATACTTGCATTGGTGTTTGTAATTGAACATCTTTTAAAGACGCAACGTCGGGAAGATCCTTCGAATAATAAGCATAACCTGCAATACCAATAATTAAGCCACAAAGGAATAAGCCAATGAATAATTTTAGAAGAAATTTTAGAAGAAATTTTAACACTCTAAGTAATATCACGAATCTTTCCTATCTAAATTTTTAAGGCAAAAATAATGGCACCAGAGTCATCTCTGCGCCAAATTTAGTAATGCTGCCTTCAGGTAAGGATCTTCACATTGACATTAAAGGAAAATGCTAATGGTTGATCGTTCATTTATTTATTAAAACACACTGAAATTGTGTGCATTATCTCCCATCTTTCTCTTTATTTTAAGCAATTTTTAACAAAATCATGAAATAATTCTGTTTTAACTAAGTAGAGTAAGTATTATGTGGAGCATAAAACTTAGCATATCAAAACTGCAATTATTGATTTCAACACTTTTTTATTCCATGCTAATAACGCTTTGTCTAGTCATGTTTGCTAACACATCTTTAAATTCTTATACCTTTATTATTA
>NZ_LZGR01000052.1:0-1726 GCF_001690255.1 Gilliamella sp. App2-1 | reverse complement strand
CGAATATTATATAATTGTAGTAACAAAATATATAACCATTTTGCGTTACTATAATTCTCTAAAGACCCAGCAATTTTATTCAATAAATCATCTAACTCAAAAATATTAGAGGAATTAACCATTGATAGTTCAAATACATCTTGATTACTACTACCATTAATAATCATATCATTTGCATAATTGATGACATCTTTCCAGCCAATAATATGATTTCGATATCCCCATGAAATATCTTTCCAATTTAGATAAATTCTATTTTTATTTAAATTAAAATTCATGATTATTTAACCTTCTGATTAGGTTTCCCATTTATTTTACCACCTGAAATAAACCGTTGATGTGTAATATTTTGAGTTTTAGGATCTATAATATATTCAAATATACCACTTTTACCATTAAAAGAACCTTCTGTTTGTAATAAGGTTCGCTTAACACCATCACCGCCTGTTATTGTAAATACCTTACCTTTTTTAAGTTGTTCTTTGGTAATGAAGCTTGCTGCTCTATGCGATGGATCAGCTTTTAAGCCACTACCAGATCTATTATAAGCAATAATTTTATCAGCTACTCCAGATAAGGTTTTTAATTGGGCTACCTTTTGAACAACTTTTGAAGCAGCATTTCCCAACACAAATCCACTAGTAATTTCACTCCCAATTCTTCCTTGGGCATATCCAATCATATAACCAGCTGATTCAGGATCATGTTCTAAAGCAAATTCATAAAGTTCTTGCCATTCAGTTACCGAAATCTTTATATTATCATAAACTTTATCTAAGTTCGTGACCACTTCATATATACCTACAGCTGTATTTATAGGGTGTGCAACAGTATCTATAATACCTGATACTGCATTAGCAGCGCCGTCTGAAATTCCGTCAAGCTGTCCTGTCCCTTCACCTTGAACATATGCAATGACTTTTTCACCATCTCCATCAAATAATTCTAGAAGCTGTAGTTGTTCATTGAATCTTGTTTCATTCTCCCATGCTAGCATTGCTGCAGAATTATTCTCAACCGCATTTTTCCCCGCCGCAACGCCAGTATTGATATCTTGAACATCACCACCCGCCGCGGCGGTAGCTAGGCCAGTCGCGAGTTGGGTTAGTGCGCTGATTTGTTGTCTTTCTTCTTGGCTTAGGTCTTTGATGTCTTTATCGGGGTAAAGGATACCTGCAATAGCATCCGCACTGCGTTCACTTGCGGCAGCGCCTAAGCCACCCACTAGGGCAGAGTTGCCTTGCAGCTGCGCAACCACCCCGCCCAAGATGGCATGGCTGACCGTGTTGGCAATGTGGTCTGTTTCCCATTTGCCGGTTTCAGGGTTGTAATGCTCGGTTTGTTTTTTTATGGCACTGGCAATTTTTGGTGCCAGTGCCCCTGCAACCGCCCCTGTCATGTCGCCACTGATGATGCCGTTGATAAGATTGACCGCCATGTCAATGCCTTGACGGGTTTCACTGCCCATCGCCGACATGCCTTGATTCATCGCTTCTTTGTAAGCATCTTCGTAGACTTTTTGTTACTGCTCGTCGTTTAAGAAGGTACCTTTGTCAGTTGCTTTTAATTTGGTGTTGTTGCCAACCTTGATGTCAAAGCCCTTGGCTAACGCTAAAAAAACAAAAAATTTAATTAAATCAACGATCTTTCTGAATTATTTTTTGTAAGTAAAAATAGTGAATTAATGCATTTTCTATGTTTTGAATAGAGGGAGATATGGCATAAT
>NZ_LZGR01000051.1:0-71484 GCF_001690255.1 Gilliamella sp. App2-1 | reverse complement strand
ATAGATTATTTCCTTTTAGTTATAATTATAGGGTGAATAAATTAATTTTTTAATAATTTTTACTATATAAATTTTAAGATAGCTAAGCGATGTTAATATCACTTAGCTATTATTAGTCAATTAAAACCATTGACCAAAGCGTTTGATATAAATGCGTTTCATCAATTGTGCAACACAGCAATAGCTAAATAGGGTTGCTAAAAGCCATGGAAAGTATGACCAAGGTAATGGTTGTAAACCAATTAATCCACCCAGTGGAGAAAACGGAATATAAATACCTACAGCCATAATTAACAATGTCATCACAATAACAGGAAATGCTGCGGTGCTTTGCACAAATGGAATTTTTTGTGTTCTAAGCATATGCACCACCAATGTTTGTGACAATAACCCCTCAATAAACCAGCCTGAATGAAACAGCGATTGCGCTTCCACACTGTTTGCACTGAATACAAACCACATTAGTGCATAGGTTGTGATATCAAAAATAGACGATGTTGGTCCAATCCAAATCATAAAACGTCTAATATTTAGTGCATCCCATTTGCGTGGTTTTTGTAAAAACTCATCGTCCATTTTATCCCATGGTAATGAGAGTTGAGAAATATCATACAGTAAGTTTTGAATAAGTAAATGTATCGCTAGCATAGGCAAAAAAGGTAGAAACGCACTAGCCACTAATACTGAAAAAATATTTCCAAAATTCGAACTTGCGGTCATGTTTAGATATTTCATAATATTGCCAAAGGTTTCGCGACCGCATATTACACCTTCTTCCAATACCATTAGGCTCTTTTCAAGCAGAATAATATCGGCAGATTCTTTGGCAATGTCAGTTGCAGTATCGACAGATATACCCACATCAGCGTCACGTAGTGCCGGGGCATCGTTTATACCATCACCTAAAAAACCAACGGTATGACCGTTATCTTGCAATAATCGGATAATTCTCGATTTTTGTAGTGGTGTTAATTTAGCAAAAATAGTATGTTGTTCGATTTTGATTTTAAGCTCGCTATCATCCATTTTTTCAATTTCAGTGCCAAGTAATGGGGAGCCCGGCTCTAAACCAACTTCTCGGCAGACTTTGATGGTGATGATTTCGTTATCACCTGTTAAGACTTTAACGCCCACACCATGTTCATTCAAGGCTGAAATCGCTTCGAGCGCACTTTCTTTTGGAGGGTCTAAAAAGGTTAAAAAGCCACGAATAGCAAGTGCTGTTTCGTCTTGCACTGTGTATTGTGTTTTTGTTTCGCTAGCTGGAATATCTTTTACACCAACCGCTAATACTCTAAAACCTTCTTTGTTATAGTCATGCGCGAGTGCAATTAAAGCTTGTTTTCGTTTTTCATCTAATGGTAAATATTCGCCATTTTCATAAACGTAACTGGCAATAGAGAGCATTTCTTCAACTGCGCCTTTACAGATCATTAAATGGTTATCACTGCCATTTTGCACAACCACCGATAAACGACGACGCACAAAATCAAACGGTAACTCATCAATTTTTTTGTATAAACCAGCACCCACCTTTTTCATATTGGTCTTTTCTTCAGTAAAACGGATGATCGCTTTATCCATCAAGTTTTTCATGCCACTTTGATAATAGCTATTAAGCCAAGCGAGCTCTAAAACTGTTGAATCAGCTTCACCATTTATATTAAGGTGATGTTCTAAAATGATTTTATCTTGCGTTAGGGTACCTGTTTTATCGGTACATAAAATGTCCATCGCACCAAAATTTTGGATAGCATTAAGTCGCTTTACAACCACTTTACGCTTTGCCATACTAACAGCTCCTTTGGCTAAGTTAGCGCTGACAATCATTGGTAACATTTCAGGCGTTAAACCAACCGCAACAGCTAATGCAAAAAGTGCCGCATCGCCCCAATCATTTTTTGAAAAACCGTTAATAAAAAAGACAATTGGCACCATGATTAGCATAAAACGAATAAGCAACCAGCTAACGCTATTAACCCCCCGATCAAACGAAGTCTCAGCACGCGATCCGACAATCGATTTCGCTAATGAGCCAAAATGCGTATCGGCACCCGTTGCAACCACAATGGCAGTAGCAGTGCCACTGACAACATTGGTACCCATAAAACAGATGTTATTAACATCAAGCAAATTATCTTTATTAATGTCTGATGCTTCGATATTATCGGTATTTTTTTGTGTTACCGCACCTAATGTGTCATATTTTTCAACCGGAATTGATTCGCCAGTGAGTACAGCTTGACTAACAAATAAGTCACGAGATTCGATTAATCGGATATCTGCTGGGATCATGTCACCAGCCGATAAATAAACAATATCTCCCGGAACGATTTCATTTAATGGAATTTCAATGCGTTCAGGACTCATGTCTTTATGCGCACGTCTTAGCACGGTTGCGGTTGTGCGAATCATTGATTTTAATGCTTCGGCTGCTTTGTTCGACCTAAATTCCTGCCAAAAACGCAGTAAACCACTTAGCGATACCATAGTTAGGATAATAATAATCCCAGTTAAATCGGTCTCTTCACCATTTTGCAAAGGCAACCAAAAGTCAGTTACAAAACTGACAATGGCCAATGCTAATAATACAAATATAAATGGATTATTAAATGCCATTAATAGTTGCACTATCACTGATGGTACTTTTTCTCGTGCGACTTCGTTTTTACCATATTTTTCAATTCTCGATTTGGCACTTTCTTGTGTTAATCCTGAAAGGCTGGATTGAAATTTAGATAAAATATTATCAAGACTATTTTGTGCTTCGTTGATAGCTTTGATATCTACACTATTTTGTGCTTTGGTTTTTGATGTATTTTTTGTCATCATGAGTACCTATATTCTTAATTTTGGCAAAAGCATGCCAACTCATTGTTACCCAGTAACGATAAGTTATTAAATGTTGGAATGAGCTAAAATTTTTAGTGCATAGCAAAACTAGCCCATAAAACTATTTTGTATAGCTAGTGCTGAACATTAAATTTAATTAGCAAATAGAATTAATTAAGAATTTAGATACAACTCGGTGGTTCTAAATGTTTTTCTGAAAGATGTAGAACACGCAACATTAAGCTTTGTGCGTATTGATGTTTTGAGTTTGTGTGATAGCGTGTAAAAAAATGCATATCGTTCACCATTACCGTTTTATCAATTTCGGCTTGTGAACTGAAAAAATGGTGATTTAGACAGGTTCATTAACCGATAATGATGTGTTTATATTTGTCTCCCCGCATTGTGGGGTGACCCGATTGAGTGTCCATATTTCTCCTGTAAATTGAACTCTTCGCTTTGTATTTCAACTTCCCTTCACCCTCATTTTTAACTTCCATAATAGCTAAAAAAGGAAGAAAAGCTCAAAAGGCGGGCACTTTATACGCCTTTAACAAACAGAAGTCAACCTTTACAGCCTTAAAAGAGTGGTAATTGTTGAAAAACAGCACTTATCGCCATTTTTTTCTTCATTTTTATATGGAATTGATATCCCTATTATCCAATATAAGATACAATCACTGCACGATTAATTAATGTGAGTATTTTTAAATGGAACTTTCTGAATTAATCCATGATAATTGGTTAAATTTGGTCATTTTTTTAGTGCTCTCTTTTGTCTCATTTATTTATAAAAAACGGGGTAAAAATAACTATTTTGATAATATTATTAAATATGCCGTTATTTTAGAAAAAACACCTCAACCAAAATATCAAATAGATTATTTAAATAATATTAAAAAAAAACTTATTTGGGAGAAAGTCTGCTTTTATAAAGCAGGCAACATCGACAAAGAAAGTATTGCTATTTCGCTAGTAAATGCTGATGTTCATAATCTTATTGAGCTGACTCAATTAGATTTATTAACACAATATTTTAAGATCACAGAAAAACGCATTACGCCACTTAAACCCTATTTCATTAAAGAAGTTATGGTTAGCTGTGTTGAATTTATGTTAGCATCGATTATGTTGCTGTCTAATATTATTACCGTCTTTAGTTCACCTTGGATAATTAATGTTATTGTTGCTATTTTGACAAACGTTATCATTATAATCGCTCTGTTTAGCTTTACTTTACAACCAATTAAACGACTCAAAATCTATCTTTCAATTCTAAAAGACAATGCCTTTTTACAAAGAGCGAATAATGAATTAGCTAAAATAATCAAAGATAAAAATAGAGTAAGCACCGATATTTTAGAAGAAATCACCGAATCAGAAAAATAACAAAATAAGCATCAATCTTAAAATCATTATTCAGATAGTATAACTATCTTAATCAACAGGATGAAACGTTCATTGTTATGTTTCATCCTATGTCGTTTATCTGGAGATTAGGCTCGAATATTCAACCTTGTATTTTTTAACTGATTAACAAGATCTAACAGTGATAAATTGAGTTGATGCATAAACTGTTGGTATGAAAACGCTTTTTTACTAATTTCATCTAATTGTAATTCCCAATGTGCGGTCATGTCAGGCATCGACATGATATCAGGTAGCGATAAAATCAGATTTTTACCTACGTCAGTTGAGCGAATTGCTTTACCTTGACGAGTTAAAAATTGGCGTTTAAATAACAACTCAATAATACCAGCCCTTGTTGCTTCTGTGCCTAAGCCATCGGTTTCTCGCAATATTTTTTTGATTTCGGGATCTTTAACAAATCGGGCAATTCCTGTCATGGCAGACAATAATGTGGCATCGGTAAAAGGTCTTGGCGGTTGGGTTTCTTTACTAACCAGCTCAGTATCAATACATTGCACAGTTTCGCCCTTTTTAACTAATTTAGTTAATAGGCCATTACTTTCATTATTATTTGTCTCGGTTTCAACTTGGTAGTTTTTACTTCTAAATAAAACCTTCCAACCGTCGTCAAGCATCTGGTTGGCTTTAGAAATAAATTTTCCCCCTTGAATGTCAACATCAATTTGCAATTCAGCATATTTATAAGCTGGATAAAATTGAGCTAAATATTGCGTTGCTACAACTTGATACACTGCTTTTTCGTTATCGGTTAAGCTTTCCATTTTAGCTTTGCGCAAAGTTGGAATAATGGCGTGATGCGCTTCAACTTTTTTATCATTCCAAGCCTTGGAACGTAAAGTAAAATTAGCATGACCAATAGCAGATTGTAGTTCAGGACAATTATTTTCAATGGCGGACTTTACGCCTGTAATTTGTTTTAAATGTTCTTCGGGTAGAAAGCGACAATCCGACCTTGGATAGGTGATTAATTTGTGTTTTTCATATAACGATTGGCAAATGTCGAGCACATCTTGAGCGCTCAATCCATTTTTTTGGGCCATTTCAATTTGCAATGCCGATAAATTAAATGGCATTGGTGGCGCTAGTTCTTTCTTTTTATTACTGACTTTATCAATTTTTCCGGATTGATTATTAATGCGCTGACAAACATTTTCGGCTAATTTTTTGACTAATACACGCCCTTCATCATCCTGATAAGGCGCACAGGCTTCGCTGGGTTGCCATTTCGCTTTGAATATTTCATTATCTTTGGTTTGCAGCACAGCAAAAACTTCATAAAATGGTTTAGGTACAAATTGTGTAATCTCTAAATCTCGCCTAACCACCAATCCTAAAATAGGCGTTTGCACTCGCCCTATTGATAATACGCCTCGATAACCGTTTTTTTGCCCAACAATAGTACAAAGCCGGCTCATATTAATACCATAAAGCCAATCGGCTCGAGCTCTTGCTAATGCCGAGGTGGATAAAGGAATAAAATCTTGGTTTCTGCGTAATTGTTGTAAGGATTTTTCAACTGCACTAGCATTCAAATCACTGATTAAACACCGCTGTATTGTTTTACGTTTATTAGGCGGTAATTGGCAATAATTTAGGACTTCATCAACCAATAACTGCCCTTCCCTATCTGGGTCGCCAGCATGTACAATTTGATCGGCTGATTTAATCAGATCCACTAAAATATTAAATTGCTTTTTGGTATTGTCTTTCGGCATTAATATCCATTGTTCGGGCACGATGGGTAAATCGCTAATCGTCCATTTTTTATATCGGGGATCATAAACTTCTGGTGTGGCTTGCTCTAATAGATGCCCAATACACCAGCTCACAACATCACCATTACTTGCTTTGATAAAACCATTACCTTTTTGATGAGGTTTAGGTAATACATCAGCAATAGCCCTCGCTAAGCTGGGTTTTTCGGCAATAAATAAACGATAAGATTGATTAAATTGCATAAAAATGATTATTCACTAAAAATTCCAAATAACATAAGCTTGAACAAATGCTCATAACCTTTAATCCAATTTTTAAAAGAGAGCTTAATTACCACCATTTTTTATATTTAAGCCAAATGACTGAAACTATACAAATAACAACAAGCAGTACGATTAATCCAACAAAAGACCATCCTTGTTCGCTAAAGGGAATACCAGCTAAATTGACACCCAGCAAACTGGTTAAAAAAGTAATCGGCGTAAATATAATGGTAAAAAGAGACATTAAGTAGATTCTCTTATTGGTTGACTCGGCCAAAAAGCTATTAATTTGTTCCATGATTGAGGCTATTCTTAATAAACAGCTATCAATATCAGAGACATAATGGTTTTGTTGATAGGAAATATCGTGTAATCGTTGGCGGTCATTATCGTCGATCCATGATACTCTTTCCGTCGAAATTTTCACAAAAATATCACGTTGTGGCGATAATAACCGGCGTAAAACGATCAACTGCTTACGAACACGGCCTATTTCTTTATAAGAAAAAATACGTTGATTTAATACCGAATTCTCTAACTTAATGATTTTATTGTGCACACTATCAAACGATAAGTTAACTTGATCACTAATTAAATCAGATATTTGAATCAACCAATCAGCCACATCTACAGGCCCAATACCTTTTTCTAAACGATCTTTTAATTCAGTAATAGCTGCAATTTCTTGATGTCGAGTTGAAATGATCGTGTTATCAGTAATAAAAAAACGAAAGGTAACAATAGGATCGGGGAGCTCATTGGGGATAAAGTTAACGCCTTTTAAAACCACTAAAACCCCCGATTCAAAACGAATTTCTTTAGATATTTGGTTTGGTTTTACCAATTCGTTTTTGATCAAATCAGGGACAAGATCTGTGGTATTTATCCAATTGATAGTTTCTTGCTTGGCAAAATCTAAATGGATCCAAAATGGCTGCGAAATGGAGGGCTTACTCTGCTCATTGAGAGGCATTGCTTTGCCTTTACCGTCTAATTGACAGACAAAAGCAGGTTGAGCCTCTAAAAGATGAGAAACAGAAATCACACTTTCACTACCTTGGTTCATCATTACTAGCCCCATTTGTTATTGTTTTTTCAAATTATATACTGAATTTAGATTAAAATGGAGCCAATAATTAGTGTTTATTTATTTTGCTTAAAGCATTAGGCAGATTTGTGGTACATAATAATTATCTGGGTGGTGAAAAACGCCCAATTTTATCCCATACCAGCGATTAATATTGTCTGCGATTAAAAGTCTTTCGGCCTGCCTTGCTCAACTCAACTATTTGCCCACGATAAATTAATAGGATTTGAACAGCATATAATACGGCTACATTGAGATCATGCAAAACTGTAACAGTATACTTTTATTGGAGACATCCTTAGCGGTATAATAAACCTTCAACTAATGAGATTTACTAGTGGCAAGATAACTAAATATCGAATTTAAACGAGAATGTGCAGGGCTCGTTCTAAATTATGGTTATATACATAAAGATGCTGCAAAAAAATGAGTGTCAGTATCTCATCAATCCAGCGTTGGGTAACGCAATATAGAAAAGAAAGGCAAGGTACGCTTTAAAGTAGTACGTTGACTCCTAAGTAAAAAAAGGATCCAAGCGTTAGAAAACAAGTTAAGCAATGACAAAGCGATAAACAGTTTTAAAAAAGGCTTCTGCCTTCTTCGCAATCGAAATGACAAACAGCAACAAATAACGTTGATTCTGAAGAAGGCCGGAAATGAAACAGCTTAAATCTGTCGTTGCCTATCATTATCACCGAGTACTTTTTATTATCAAATTAAACATCTTCCTTTTAAATTAATTAATGCTAGGCTTGAAATTGTCATGAAATCAATTCATGACGAATGGACGGTATATACAGTAAAAGAAGAATGTAACAATAAATTATACAAAACATTAGGCATAAATATCTAGAAATGTTTACCGCCCTAACCAGAACATTCCAATTAGATATGGATTTTTAACTGTAAATAAAATGGCTTATTATTTTTCTAAAAAATAATCAGGTAGAGTATTGATTTTATTTAATTATTTTTAATGAAAACATACCCTTGTTCTATCACAACACACTTAAAAAAATTGTCGCTTTAGATCTTCAATAAACCAAAAATCGCCTTAATTAAGTACGCATTGAGTTACTGATTTACTAATTACATAAAGAGACCATTTGCTATTTGGGAATGTTTTGAAGAAATTAATTTTAGTTTTTGCTGATTCAATAGAATTTATCGTTGGCCTGCTTGCGGTATTTAAACGCTGCTCATTAAAATAACTTTTCTAATACAGCCACAATTTGTGTCACACAACGAAAATAACGATAATCAAAGATTAAACTTCAGTTCTATAACCCGTTGTTTATATTTCATTTCAATGGCGTCCCCTACAGGATTCGAACCTGTGACCTACGGCTTAGAAGGCCGTTGCTCTATCCAGCTGAGCTAAGGAGACTTAGATAGGATTTGTCGATTAGACGCAGAGTATTATATAAAGCTATTTCAATTCGTCAATGATTTTTAATGGTTTATCGCATTGGATTAACAAAATATCATCAATTTAGTTTTTTATTATATTCATTTTGGTCATGAATATAATCAACTTACAATCAATTTAATTAACATTACCATCTGAATTTCATCTTTAAAAAGATATTTAACATATTATTTATTAATAATTTTAAGTTTTCAGACGATGGATTAGCTTAAAAATTAACGGATACTAATTATAAATTTCATATTTCTTTATTCTCTATTCTTTTTAATATTCATTTATTTAGCTTTGTCGATTTGTGCTTTTAGCATGGCTATTCTGCTTTGTCCTTGTTGCATTTTTTTTTCGGGAGATAGTTCGTTACGTTGATCTTGCCAGACTAAGTCGTCTTGTGGCAGTTCTAATAAGAATCGACTCGGTTCAACTTGCAGTGTTTCGCCAAATTGTTTACGTTGTCGGCTAAATGAAAATGTGAGCTCTTGTTGGGCTCGAGTGATGCCTACATAGGCTAGGCGGCGCTCCTCTTCGATATTGTCTTCATCAATACTGTTTTGATGTGGTAATAGTCCTTCGGACATGCCAACTAAATAGACGTAAGGGAACTCTAGCCCTTTTGAGGCATGTAGCGTCATAAGTTGAACTTGATCAAGCTCTTCTTCGGCTTCGTTACGTTCTAGCATGTCTCGTAAGGTAAATCTGGCAACAGCTTGTTCAAGTGTCATGGCTTCATCAATATCATAACCTTGCAACATCCCATTTAACCAACTGATCAATTGTTCGACATTGCGCATGCGCATTTGCCCCGCAGCTGGGGATGACGATGTTTCATAAATCCAGCTTTCATAATTGATACCATGCAGCAGTTCATAAATCACGTCCATCGGTTCATGGTGCGATTTTTGAATAAGCGTATCAAACCAATGGATAAATACTTGTAATGATTCCATGCGCTTGCCTGATAGTAGTTGAGTTAGCCCCATATCATGACTTGCTTGATATAGGCTAACACCACGGTGATTTGCCCACTCCCCTAGTTTTTGGATGGTTGCTGGGCCAATTTCTCGTTTGGGGGTATTGATAATGCGAATAAACGCATTGTCATCATCAGGATTAGTTAATAACCGCAAATACGCCATTAAATCTTTAATTTCAATTCGCGCAAAAAACGATGTTCCGCCGGAGATTCGATAGGGTATGCGATATTGCATTAATATTTTTTCAATTAGCCGAGCCTGATGATTACCACGATATAAAATAGCATATTGACCATATTGACCGTTATGCGCAAAGCGATGACCAATAAGATCATTAATGACTTTTTCGGCTTCGTGCTCTTCACTATCAGCAGAAATGACTTTTAATGTTTCGCCATAACCTAATTCTGAAAACAATTTTTTTTCAAAGATGTGTGGATTATTTTCGATTAAAATATTCGCCACTTTTAAAATTCGGCCCGATGATCGGTAATTTTGTTCTAGTTTGATGACTTCTAATGTTGGAAAATCTTGTTTGAGTAATACTAAATTTTGTGGTCGTGCACCACGCCAAGAATAGATTGACTGATCATCATCACCAACGACAGTAAATTTGGCTCGGTTGCCAACCAGTAATTTGATAAATTCGTACTGACTGGTATTAGTATCTTGATATTCATCAACTAGCAAGTAACGAACTCTGTTTTGCCATTTTTCGCGAACTTCTTCATTATTTTTTAATAAGAGTGTGGGTAATAAAATAAGATCATCAAAATCTAAAATGCTGCAAGCTTTTAATTGTTTCTCATACAATTGATAACAGTGAGCAAATAATTTTTCCTTGTTGGTTTGCGCACTTGCCATCGCAATAGTTGAATCAACGATATCATTCTTCCAATTTGAGATTGTTGAGCGTAATTGATTAATCAGATCCTTATCACCCTCTAACCATTGATAAGTTAATTCTTTGAGTAAGGCGGTTTGATCATGATCATCAAACAATGAAAAGTTGGATTTAATGCCTAGATGTCTATACTCTCGGCGAACAATATCCAATCCCAATGTATGGAATGTTGAGATTTTAAGCCCCCTTGCCTCTTGTTTACTAAGCGATTGGGCAATGCGTTCTTTCATTTCGCGCGCGGCTTTATTGGTAAAAGTAACAGCAACAATATGACGTGGCAAATATTCTTTAACGCGAATTAAATAAGCAATTTTGTTGATGATAACCCGAGTTTTTCCAGAACCAGCCCCAGCTAAAACAAGGCAAGGTCCTGAAACATATTCAACCGCTTTTTGTTGACTTGAATTTAAACGCACAGAATAAAACCATTAAGAAAATTGTGGGCTAGTATATAACGATATACTAGTTATGTGCAATTAGCGCCATTATAAAGCGAATATAATTGCTTTTTTTATGGAATATTATTGGATGAATGTTAAAGCCTGTTCTACTACTTCGACCCCAGCTGCTTTTTTATGGGCATTCTCACTAAGATAACGTCGCCATTGCCTTGCCCCTTTACGTCCATTAAATAACCCTAAAGTATGGCGCATAATATGGTTAAGTTGTGCGCCTTGCATTAGCTGCTGTTCGATATAAGGGTAAAGTGCACGAATAGCAGATAGAGGGTCGATGACGGAAGTATTTGTGCCAAAAATTTGCGTATCAATTTTAGTAAGTAATAATGGGTGTTGATATGCTTCTCGTCCTATCATTACACCATCAACATACTGCAAGTGGTATTTTATTTCATCAATCGTTTTAATACCACCATTAATGGCTATCGTTAAATCGGGATAATCTTGTTTGAGTTTATAAACACGATCATAGTCAAGCGGAGGAATTTCCCGATTTTCCTTTGGGCTTAATCCTGATAACCACGCTTTACGTGCATGAACAATAAATGTTTTGGTATAAGGCATTACCTTTTCGATAAATTGACACAAAAAATCATAGTTATCACAATCATCAATACCAATTCGTGTTTTTATCGTCACCGGAATATCCACCTGTTCTTGCATCTGTGCAATACAGTTAGCAACCAAATCGGCATTGCCCATTAGGCAAGCGCCAAACATACCATTTTGTACGCGATCGGATGGACAACCCACATTTAAATTTATTTCGTCATAACCACGTTCTTGCGCTAATTTTGCACATTGTGCTAATGCGTTAGGATCGCTACCACCTAGTTGCAAACTAATTGGATGCTCTTCATTATTGAAAGCTAAATAATCCCCTTTTCCAAATAAAATCGCGCCAGTGGTCACCATTTCGGTATAGAGCAATGTTTGTTTGGTTAAAATTCGATGAAAATAACGGCAATGCTTATCGGTCCAATCAAGCATAGGGGCAACGGAAAATTTATTCTTTGTTGAATTCATTGATACACCAATGTTTATAGCTGTTTTTATTGTTTATCTCATAAAATTATTTTTGCCTATTTTAATATATTTTTTCATTATCAGGCTTCCACGCCGATAGGACGAATAATTTAAGGCAAAAGATGACCCATTATATCATAGAGAAACGTGTCCGTGCAGACGCAACAGCTAGCAAAACATGAGGTACAAACTAGGTATCGAAAAGTTTGAGCATACCAAAACCAAGGCCTATACTCCGCAACCAAACGAGATGTATGAGCGATTCCATAAAACGATGAAAATCAAATATTATAACATTATGTTCAAGCGCAAGATGTATAATGAATTGTCTGAAACTCAATACGATATTGAGCAATGGCTTGAATTTTATAATAAGGAAAGAGTACATTCAGTTAAGTATTCTTATGACAAAACACCGAAACAAACTTAGCTAAGCGTAAAAGAGCTCGCGAGAGAAAAATAATTAAAAAATTTATTTTACACATCGGACACACATTTTGCTAAAATGAATTCCGATGAATAATAAGTGTTTGTCAAATTAAATTTGAGCTAATACAGTTTATAAAACTAATTACACATTTTGTTCCATAGGCTTTCAAAATCAACACCGAAAAAACCTGAATCCTGTTCTAAAACATATAAATCTTTATCGCTAACAATAAATCTTTGAAAACCCGTTTTATCTCCCAAAGAATTATTTGAATTAACCTCACCGCAAAACCCCTTTTGGTTTCTAAATTCGGCACTATCTGGGTCTTTTAAGTGGGGTGTTAAATATTCCCTTGCTAGTTGCTGCTGCTTCATTTCTTGCATCTCAGCATCATTATCAGCATACACTCCAAATCCAATAGTAAGACAAAATAAAAAAATTATTTTTTTCATGTCATATCCTTGTTAATTAAATTAACATCATAGTATAAAATTTAATTAAACAAATCAATGCTTATTTAGCCGCTCATTAGGTCGAGTCTGCTACTCTAATATCGATAACAGTGATTATTTTATCATCAGCTCGATCACCTTGTCGTTTTTATATTGATAATCTACCGTTACCAATATTTATTAGCCAATGGATAGCTAGATTACCACTTGATTTAGGATCTTGTAAAAGCTCCTTTAAATCAGTGTTCGTTCTAGTATCAACAACACACTTACCTTTATTAACTAACCAAGTACCTTCTATAAGAATACATTCAATACCACTATGAGCCATACCTGAAATAATTTGAGCTGTAATCATATGCTCTAGTTTTGATTTAGTCTGACACTTAACTTATTTTATAACTAAAAAATAGTCAGAAATAAATCAAACAGCAAAAATCTTCAAACACAAATTAGGACTTTTAGAGCTTGCTAAATAATTGGGAAACGTTCAACAAGTCTGTAAGATGATGGGGAATATTCATAACAGTTATTAACCCTTCAGAAAGTTGTATGAGCAAAGCAACTGGATAAATTATTGTACTCAGCAGACGCACATTTGACTAAAATTAAATCCATGAATCATTAATGTCTGTCAGATTAAGTAGCTAACTTGATGTTTTTGGGCTCTCTTAGGATTTCAGACACAAACATTCCAAGATCAATTCGCATCTTTTTACCGCACTACCAAAAAGGAGTTAACAAATATATCCTCCTTCTACACATAAATTAAATACAAGTTATCTTATACCGTTTTCAGTGATAATAAATACCCTATTGATTGAAATGGAGATTTATTACAAGAAGTTTAATATTTTTATGAAAGTTCCCAATGAGATCCTAACATGATCAGTAACTTTAAAATTTCAACGATGTTTGCCCTATTAAGCATTGGAGCAATGGAAAAACAATTAAGTATAGATTTTACGAGCAAAAAAATCTCGACAATTAATTAAAAATTGCTATTCTAGCTACCGATTTTTGATCATGTAATAAATAAATACATACATAGGGAATAAAAATGAATAACAATGAAACAAATACCATTTCGTTACAAGTAAGCGATTTACTGCAAAAATGCCTGCGTTTCATCGGTGTTATGCAACAAATTTTCGGTGTCTTAGTAATAATTAGTGGAGCAATCGCTTGTTTAGGAATCATTTCTGCTATTGTCGGCGTGCCAGTGATCATTGGTGGTATTAAACTTTTCCAATCAGGTAGTTCTTTTATTTTAACTGCAAAATTAAAACATAACGATGATCTTGTAAATGCAATTAATGGACTTCATGGATATTGGATGTTTATGCTAATTACTTTCATATTATCTGTAGCTATGTTTATCACAATGTTATTTCTTTTTACGGCATTAGTATCTTCCGCAATATACGGTTATTAACCCGTAACAACTTTTTAGTGAAAATTTAAATTTATTAATTAAGAATTTAGAAAAGTAAAAACCTCGTTAACTATGAGGTTTTTATTCCTATTAAGATTCAGTATTATCATCGTCAGATTTTGTATCAATTGGGTCTGATATATCTTGTTTATTCATTTCATCTAATGATTTAGATTCAGCTAGCGCTGAAGCTTTGATATCTTTTACTATGCCCTTTTCATCAAAATAAACTGCATACATTCTTTGGCTTACAGCTCCATGCTGTGGTTGTTGACGGAAAACATAATACCACACATTACCACCAAAAACTGAAGTTAACATGGGCGCACCCATAATAAATACAACCTGTTTTTTATTTTGACCAACTTGTAATAGATCAATAGCATCTTGTGTTACATAATTACCTTGGTTGATATCAGGTCTATAAACCCAACGATCAACGACTGAACAACCAGTTAATAAAACACTAGTTACAATTGCAAAAGCGGTAAATTTACGAAACGGCATCTAACTTTATCCATTAAAAAAATAATAGGGTGTATTATCGCTGATATTTTCCCTAAGTGCTAGCCAAATTGATATATTCTTTCACTATTAGACAACAATCAAGTTATCATTAAATCATTCTATGAATTATTACTTGACTTTTATTCTTGTATCAAACAACTTAATACAGTCACAATAAACGCTATTTTTAAACAATAAAAGGTAAAAAATGAAACTAGAGACAATAGATCAAAAAGCAAGTTATGCTATTGGATTACAAATTGGACAACAATTGAAAGAATCAGGCTTAAATAATTTAGAACTCAACGCATTAAAACAAGCAATGGAAGATGTTTTAGCCGGTAATCCGCCTGCACTACCTTTGCAAGAACTACATGATGCACTACGTCATGTACACGAACAAGCAACAAAAGAAAAAGCCAAACAAGCAGAAAAAATTGCTCAAGCAGGTAAAGATTTTCTTGCCAAAAACCTTGATAAAGATGGCATTAAATCGACTGAATCTGGTCTACAGTATGAAATCATCCAACAAGGTGATGGTGCTTTACCTAAAGCAACAGATCGTGTTCAAGTCCATTATACGGGGCAATTGATTGATGGTACTGTATTTGATAGCTCAGTAGAGCGTGGACAACCGGCTGAGTTCCCTGTCAATGGTGTAATTCAAGGCTGGGTTGAAGCGCTACAACTGATGCCTGAAGGTTCAAAATGGCGTTTATATATTCCTCAAGAGTTAGCCTATGGTGCTCAGGGAGCTGGCGCATCAATTCCACCATACAGCGCATTAATTTTTGATGTTGAATTATTAAAAGTTTTATAAGCAAGAATGGACGCTATTTGGCGTCCATTTGTTTTAAGTATTATCGTTTGGGAAGAAGATAGGCGCTAAATGCCGCCAGTAATAATAAAATACTCGCCGTACCAAACGCAACTAAATGAGTGTGTAAGTGATCGTAAGCCCATCCACCTAACCATGAACCCATCATCGCACCAATTTGATGCCCCAAATAGGTTAATCCAGAAAGTAATCCCACAATTTTTACACCATAAATATCTGCTGTAATAGCGCCAGACATTGACAAAGCGCCAGCCCAAACCAAACCACCTGCTGCTGCAATAGTAAAAAGCTGCCATTTAGTTGATGCTAAAACAAGAGTAATAAAACCTAAGCCTCGTATTAAATAGACCATCATCAAAATGTTTTTTCGTTGTACTATATCAGATAGATAACCCAAAACTAAGGTACTAAAAATAGCGACTAAACCAATCAAACCAATACCATTAGAACTGGTGATAGGATCAAAACCATGATCGATAAGCATTGGGACACCATGTGTTCCTAATAAATTCATACTGAAGCCACACGTAAAAAGCCCAAAACTCAGTTGCCAAAATGGACGTGTTTTTAACACATCTATAAGTTTGATACTAAACTCTATTTTTTGATTGATAACAGGCTCTATACTAGAATTTTCGATCTCAGATTGATTATCTTCCATAATAAACAAAGCAATAGGCAAGGCGATAATCATAAAAATTACAGCAAACGAAATTAGCGTTGTTTGCCATCCATAAATAGGAATGAAGAATGCAAAAACAGGTAACATCACTGCAATACCTGCCATACTTCCTGTTGATAAAATAAATAAGGCCAATCCTCTGCGTTTAATAAACCAACGCGCTATAATGGGCGTAAAGCTAACTGACCCCACAAAAGAAGTACCAAAAGATAATGCAATACCGAAAGATAGTAAAAAGCTCCAAGAATCAGTTGAGTTAGCTGACCAAACTGTCGAAATAATAATAATGATCGCGCCTAATATTAGGACAAAACGAGTGCTATATTTACCCACTAAATATCCGGCTATTGGCATTGCGATACCTGAAAAAAGCATACCTATAGCAATAATGCCAGAAAGGACGCTACGGCTAAAACCGAGATCATTTGCAATGGGAAGAAAAAAGACCCCCATACTCATTCTCAACCCACTAGAAAGTAAAGTAAGAAAAGAAGCTGCAATAACGATATTCCAACCAAAATACCACGGAGATCTCATAATAACTCCTGATTATTTTTTATAGAAAACGGTTCAAAAATTGTAACATTTAAGTTTAGCTGATGTGTATAAGTTATTTATTTTCCGCTATAATATTTATCTACATTCACAAAAAGTTAAGGAAAGTTATATGTCAACAAACATGATTCGTATCGCAATTGCTGGCGCTGGTGGCAAAATGGGACGGCAACTTATCCAAGCTGTTTCGCAAATCGAAGGGGTTACCTTAGGTGCAGCATTTGAACGAAATGGTTCATCATTAATTGGTAGTGATGCTGGTGAACTTGCAGGGATCGGTATTTGTGGCATTACAGTCACCGATAATCTAGAACGAGCTAAAGACCAATTTGACGTATTAATTGATTTTACGAGACCTGAAGGCACCCTTGCACACTTAGCTTTTTGTGTTGAAAATAAAAAAATGATAATCATTGGCACAACAGGTTTTGATGATGCTGGTAAACAAGCTATTGCTGATGCAGCCAAAAACATTGCCATTGTCTTTGCCGCAAACTTCAGTGTCGGTGTTAACTTAGTGCTAAAATTATTGGAAAAAGCCACCAAAATTATGGGCGATTATACTGATATCGAAATTATTGAAGCGCATCACCGTCACAAGGTTGATGCACCGTCTGGCACAGCATTAGCCATGGGCGAAGCAATTGCAGAGGCTCTTGATTGTAACTTAAAAGATCGTGCTGTTTACTGTCGCGAAGGTCATACAGGTGAAAGGCCACAAGGCGCTATCGGCTTTGCAACTATCCGGGCCGGTGACATAGTAGGAGAACATACTGCTATCTTTGCCGATATTGGCGAACGCGTTGAAATTAGCCATAAAGCATCTAGTCGCATGACATTCGCTAATGGAGCTGTACGGGCCTCACTCTGGCTTGCCAAACAACCCATTGGTTTATACGACATGCGTGATGTTTTAAATCTCAATAATTTGTAATTTGAAAATGTCAGATGAAATTTGGATGCGCCGTGCATTAATGCTCGCTAATCGTGCCGAATTGATTGGAGAAATTCCAGTCGGCGCGGTGATTGTTGATGAAAATAATCAAATTATTGGTGAAGGTTTTAATCAACCCATTAGTAAGCATAATCCCACTGCTCACGCTGAAATAATAGCTATTGAACAAGCGGGTAAATTTTTGAATAACTATCGCATAATTAATACAACCTTATATGTCACTCTTGAACCTTGTATTATGTGTGCTGGTGCCATTATTCATAGCCGTATTAAACGTGTAGTATATGGTGCAAGTGATTACAAAACAGGCGCAGCAGGTTCTTTTATCAATATTCTTGCTCAGCAAGGCATCAACCATTATGCAGAAGTTAAAGGTGGCGTGCTAGCTAACGAGTGTAGTGCTATTTTAAGTGATTTTTTTAAAAAACGGCGTTTACAAAAAAAAATGACTAAAAATAGTTGTCAAAAAGTTTTAGGTAACTAGGCGTTTGAGTAAAAAATGCTATAATCCGCTCCCTTCTTAGCATAATAAAATATGGATTCACTTATTCTTTTTAGCAAGGAATATTGCTAGAATCTAATTTAATTTTTTAAAAGTAAATTTGAGCATTATTAATGAAAAAACACACATTAGAAATGATGATATCCGCTGAGGATATCCAAAAACGAATAATCGAATTAGGTACACAAATCAGCAAAGATTATCAACATAGCCAAAATGAACTGATCTTAGTAGGACTTTTACGTGGTTCTTTCATTTTTATGGCCGATTTAAGTAGGGCAATTAACGTCGGCCACGAGGTTGATTTTATGACAGCATCAAGCTATGGTAATGCTGTTATTAGTAACCGTGATGTTAAAATATTAAAAGACTTAGACGAAGATATCCGTGATAAAGATGTATTGATTATCGAAGATATTATAGATACGGGCAATACTCTCAGCAAAGTCATGGCTATTTTAAAATTGCGTCATCCACGCAGTATTGAAATTTGTACACTTTTAGATAAACCTTCACGGCGTGAAGTAAACGTTCCTGTTAAATATATCGGATTTTCCATTCCTGACGAGTTTGTTGTGGGTTATGGTATTGACTATGCTCAACACTACCGTCACTTACCTTATATTGGTCATGTCACTTTACTTGAATCTTAATATTATACGAGGTGTATGTGTCACGATTTTCCTGTTCATTAGGTTTACTTTTGGTGATGACAGCAACATCAAGTTATGCTGACATGAAATTATCCATCAAGGGATTAAAGGGAGAGCTTGCTGAAAATGTTGAGGCACGAACTTCATTAATTACACCAGACAAAGTTAGTGATAACCCGAATTTTAAACGTTATTTTGAAAGCGAAGCAAAAAAAGCACTACGCGCATTAGGTTATTACTCGCCAACCTTTGAATACAATGCACAAGATCCTAAAGTACTTGTTGTCAGAATATCACCAGGCAAGCCCGTATTAGTTGAGCAACTTAATGTCAATATTATCGATGACGGTCAACAAGACCCCGATTTTGAATATTTACTAAACCACGAATTGCCCAACATTGGTGATGTGTTAAATCATGGTATTTATGAATCATTTAAGAAAAGTCTACAAAATTTATCATTAAAAAAAGGTTACTTTGATGCCAATATGCCAAAACATCAGTTAGCTATTTTGATGTCCGAGCATCAGGCCTTTTGGAATATTGATTATACAACAGGTCAGCGTTATCGATTTGGGAAAGTGACTTTTCATAATGCCAAAATCCGTGATGATTATTTAGCTAATATTGTGCCATTTAAAGTGGGAGAGGAATATACTGCAGAACAGTTGTCATTATTAAATAGACGCCTTACCTCAACAAACTGGTTTAATTCGGTTGTGGTTGTCCCAGATTTTCCTCATGTAACAGAAGATAAAGTTCTTCCCATTGATGTAGAAACCTCACCTCGCAAAAAAAATAACATGGATTTAGGGTTAGGCTTTTCAACTGATAACGGCGTGCATGGTAAAATTGGTTGGAATAAACCTTGGATCAATAGCCGAGGACAAAGTTTTCAAAGTAACTTATCACTATCTTCACCAGAACAATTAGTGACCATGAGTTACAAAATTCCATTAAAAAAATCACCTCTTGAGCAATATTACACCATTCAGGGTGGGTATAAAAAAATTAATAATAATGATACCTATTCTCGTTCTTATACGTTTGGAGCTTTACGCAACTGGGATAATTTTTATGGATGGCAAACGTCACTAGGTTTTAATGTATTAAGTGATGATTTTACTCAAGGTGATGCAAGTTTTAAAACATTTTTGTATTATCCTTCGCTGAGCTTATCAAGAATCCGTTCTGATGGTGATTTATTAGCAATGTGGGGCGATTCACAACGTTATTCTGTTGAAGCTGCTGGAGAGTCATTAGGTTCCGATATTAATCTAGTACGCTTTCAAGCACAACAAACCTGGATTCGATCGTTACTAAAGTCACATCGATTTATAGCCCGTGGTAATTTTGGCATTATACAAGCAAGCAATTTTGATCGTGTTCCACCATCATTTAGATTTTTTGCTGGTGGTGAACGCAGTATCCGGGGTTACAGTTATCAGTCTATCTCGCCTAAGGATAAAAAAGGCAAGTTAAAAGGTGCATCTAAACTCATCACTGGTTCATTTGAATATCAATATAATTTAGCCGGATCATGGTGGGGAGCTACATTTGTAGATACAGGTGAAGCGATAGACAAAGTTGATAAAACCAAATTTTATACAGGAGCAGGTTTTGGCATTCGTTGGGCCTCTCCAATTGGGCCAATAAAAATCGATTTAGCAACACCATTGAGCAAAAACAGTGGTTCTGTTCACCTATATATTGGTTTAGGAAGCGAATTATAAAATGACTAGAAATACAGTTAAAATTAAAAAAGAAAAAAAATCAAAACCGATACATAAATGGAAAAAGCGAAGTATTGCCATTTTATCTATTATTGTTTTTCTAATTTTTTTTATTATTATATTTATATACACTAGTGTTGGTTTAAAGTTAACCACGTATGTTTTAAATAAATTTTTACCTGAGTTAAAGATAACGCAAGTTGAAGGTTCATTTCATGACCTGCATATCCAAGGACTCTCGCTTGAATTACCAAGTGTTAATGTTCAAGTCAATGATGCATCTTTTTCACTTTCTGGACTTTGTTTATTAAAAACTGAAGTCTGTATCAATCGATTTAATGCCAATGGTATAAAAGTTTCAATTAATGCTAAACAAAACGAAAGTTTGCCTGACGAACCTACTTCCGAAAAACATTTTGTGCTCAAAACACCGTTACCTATAGATCTTAAAAATACCCACCTAACCGATGTCAAAATCACTATTGATGATATGCAATTTGGCATGTCAGACTTTATAGGTAAAGCCACTTGGGTTAACAATCAGATTTATGTTTATCCTGCTGTGGCAACAGATTTAAGCGCTATCTTTGCCGATAATAAAATAACCAATGTACCTGTTAAAACAACAGCAGAAGATATCGCGATTAATGAAAAAATTAGCCAAATTTTTAATCAACCACTGTTTGACTCATTGCCTCAAATTAATATTCCATTAGATATTAATGTAACCTGTTTTAAGGGTAATAACTGGTTATTACATATAGGAGGCCAAGATTATCGTTTCAATAATGTAGCCATTCAAACCAATATTGTTAATAGCCGTATCATTATAAAACAATTAGACACGGATGCTACCACCCCTTACGCAAGCGGACATGCTTCGGTTTCGGGCGAAATCACATTACGCGATGACTGGCCGGTATTAGCGCTAGTAAAAGCGAATACTGAGCAAAACCAATTTGATGCACAGTTTTCAGGCAAATTGCTGGGTGAGTTGTTGGTCAATACAACTCTTGATGGTTCAAATCAGATGAAACTAAGTGGACACATCAATTTTGTTGAAAAATACCTGCCTATCATGATCCAACTCGAAGGTAAACATATCCAATGGCCAATTGAAGGGCAAGCGCAATATGAATTAAATGATTTTGCTGCATCAATAAATGGTAATGTAAAGCAATATCAAATATCAGCCAAAGGAGATATACAAGGGGAACAACTAGGCAATACTATGTTTGATATTGCAGGAAAAGGAACCAATCAAGATGCAAGCATTGATCACGGCATCGTTAAATTACCTCAAGGTGAGGTTAATATAGCGGGAAATATAAGTTGGTCACAAGCATTACAATGGGATACCAATATAAAACTCAATAATGTTGATCTTACTAAAGAACTGCCAACGAACCCAATTCGATTAAACGGTCAATTGAAAACGAAAGGTATACTAGAGAACGATAAATGGGCATTTAATTTATCCGATCTACAACTAAAAGGTAATATTAATCATGCTGATTTATTGGCATCTGGTAGCGTGTTTATTAATTCTGAAAATAAAGCCACAGCGAATAATTTTACGATTCAATGGGGTAAAAATCAGATCGATTCAAATGGATCAACTGAAAAAGGCAACTTAATTGCGAAGTTAAATCTAGAATCATTATCTTTATTGGTTGATGATATGCAGGGATCAATTGCGGGAAATATAAAACTCAATAGCACGCCTAATAACGCAATCATAGATACCAATTTAACCATTAATTCACTATCTTTTGACACGATAAAAGTTGCTAAAGCTAATCTTGTTGGCAAAGTTGAATATAAAAATCAAGTTAGTGGCAACATCATGTTAACTGGTCAATCAATAGAACTTCCAAGCCAAACCATCAAAAAAGCAACTATTGATCTGTATGGTAGTGAAAGCCAGCATACTTTAACCGTTAATATTGATGGTGAACCAGTATCATTAAAAACTTCGTTAACAGGACAGCTTGATAAAGCACGCACAAAATGGCACGGGACCATCCCTCACGCCCTACTCAATTTAGGCAATAACAACAATTGGCTACTCGCTAAATCTGTAGACTTAGCTTATGATGTGAATAATCAAATCCCAGCCATTAATGCCCATTGCTGGATAAATGGTAAGTCAACTATTTGCCTTGATAAACAATTTTTGCTAACTAAAAACAGCGATACGAGTATTACTTTAAAAGAAATTAATCTATCTAAACTACCGATACCTAACGATAGTGAAACCAAACTTGCGGGTAATGTAAATGGTAAAGTCATCATCCAATTTAAAAATGACAGTAAAATACCATCAATAAAAGCGAATATAACCAGTCATGATGTTTATATTCAACAAATGGTGACCTCGCAGTCGTTACCACTGCCTTTCGATCTTTTCAAGATTGATGCAGAATTTAATGAACAGCAAGCTAAATTAGATTGGAATTTTGGTCTGAATAAACTCGGAAAAATCAGCGGTAATTTTGTTATTACTGATCCAATCGAACAAAAAAAATTAGGTGGTCAATTGAATATCGATCATTTAGCGTTAGCAATTATTAATCCGTTATTAAACAGCAAAGATTATGCTAAAGGAGCCATTAATGGTCAGGTTAGATTTTCTGGATCATTAAATGCCCCATTGCTGACTGGTAGCATTAATTTACAAAATAGCGAAATAAAATCAAGCCAATTACCGATTGATGTTAAATCAGCTAAATTTGATATCAATTTCAATGGTAAATCATCTTCATTAAAAGGTATTTTAACCACTCAAGCCGGCAATGTTAATATTAATGGTAATGCTAGCTGGAATACCTTAGATAAATGGCAAGCTTCGTTAATAGTTAATGGAGCTGCCATGGAAGTTTCAGTACCGCCAATGATTATTATGTCCATTGTTCCAGATATTAAAATCAATGCAACACAAGATGAATTAACTTTATTAGGTAAAGTTAGCATTCCAAAAGGAAAAATAACAGTTGAATCGCTTCCGGCATCAAGTGTTGATGTTTCATCAGATGAAGTAATGCTCGATATAAATCGAAAAGAAATTAAACCTCAAGAATTTGGTATTAAAATCAATAGTCATCTTGAAATCAATATTGGTGATAATGTGACTGTCGATGCTTTTGGATTAAAAGCCTCGCTTAAAGGTAACTTAATAGCGGCACAAACTAACAAAGGGCTTGATCTGCATGGTGAAGTTTTGATTCCAACAGGTCGATTTCATGCCTATGGACAAGATTTGATTATTCACAAAGGCATCATTACATTTTCAGGAGCGACAGATCAAGCAATACTGGACATCGAAGCAATCCGCAATCCTGAATCAATGGAAAATAGCAATGTCACAGCGGGAATTCGTGTTACAGGATCCTCAGAGTCACCTAAAATTGAAGTTTTTTCAGACCCAACCATGTCACAGCAAGAAGCGCTGTCCTACTTAATTCGTGGGCACAGTCTTGATAGCACAGAACAAAGTGATAGTGATATGATGACAGCACTGCTGGTTGGTATTGGTACAGCAAAAACAGGTAAATATATTGGTGATATCGGTAATGTATTTGGTATCAAAAATCTAACACTTGATACGCAAGGCGCAGGTAATAACTCTAAAGTTGTAGTTAGTGGTTACATATTACCTAACTTACAACTCAAATATGGTGTTGGTATATTTGATTCACTGGCCACGTTTACTTTGCGTTACCGGCTAATGCCCAGCCTTTATTTAGATGCCACATCAAGCTTAGCACAAACATTGGATATCATTTATCAATTTGATTTTTAACTGTGCTAAAACTTGAAAAAGCGTTTTGCCTTGCCAATTTCCTTGGCAAGGTTATTCATCTCTATAACCAATTAACATTTCACGCTTCACCCCAAAACCTTTGCGTTTACGCACTTTGAATCCAGCATTAAGCAAATTTCGTCGCACAAATCCAGCCGCAGTAAAAGTAGCGAAAGTGCCATTTAATGCCGTTAATGCGTAACAATCTTTGAATAATGATTCTGCCCACATATCAGGGTTCTTAGCTGGCGAAAAACCATCAAAAAACCAAGCATCAATCAATACATTTCGCTTAGCTAAAAATTTCGAAAAATTGCTAATATCATCATAACATATCGTCAAACTAACGTTGTCAAACTGACAGGTAGAATCAATTAAATGAGTCTGAAGCTGCTTAGCTAATAGTAATAAACTATCATCCGAAATCACATTATTGTGAACTTTTATTAATTCATCTGATGATAACGGGTATTTTTCGACACTAAAAAATGCAAGATACTTAAGTATATGATTTGGATGTTGACTTCTAAAATGTAAAAATGTTTGCCATAAAAGCAAAAAGCTGAGTCCGGACCCAAAACCTGTTTCGCCAACGATAAATGTATCTTGTTTATGCCGTAAAAAACGCTGATATAAATCATTACCATCAATAAATACGTAAGTGGTTTCGTCAATTGCCCCTTTAGTATTAAAATACACATCATCAAAATAGGTAGACATTGGAGTTTGATTTTCGTCCCAAGTAATAGTCAATTTATGCATGCTTATCCTTTAAACAGAAGCATTTAACACACTGTATATTAGCGTAGATTATGTATATAATACACCAAGTTAAATTATGAGGTAAATTATGGTATTTCTTTTTCGCTTAATTAGTGTTGTGATAATTGGTGTTGTCGTTTGTTTATTAGGCATCATCTTTTGCTTATTCAACCCAAGGAATCCTAAAAATGTAGCAAGATTTGCTCATTTATTTAGTTATTTCTTTAAACCTCTATTAGGTGTAAAAGTTGATACTCGCTTAGTTCCTGGTATTAATAAAATAGGCAGCTGTGTTTATATTGCTAATCATCAAGATAACTATGACATCGTCGTAGCCGCTGATGTGGTACAGCCAAAAACAGTAACAGTTGGGAAGAAAAGTCTCGCTTGGATTCCATTTTTTGGGCAACTTTACTACCTTACAGGCAACATTCTTATCGATCGCAATAATAAATCAAAAGCTCACGACACGATTGGGCAAATAGTTGATGAAATCAAAAAACGAGGCATATCCATTTGGATGTTTCCAGAAGGGACTCGTAGTAGAGGTCGTGGATTGTTACCATTTAAAACGGGCGCATTTAAAGCTGCAATTGCAGCTGGTGTCCCCATTGTGCCAATTTGTGTATCGCAAACCAATGATATTAAATTAAATCGCCTAAACAATGGACATATCATTGTTGAAATGTTAGAGCCTATTGAAACCAAAGTTCTAAGCAAAGAAGATGCTGGAGCCTTAATGGAACAATGTTATAACCAAATGGCTACTAAAATAGCGCAAATAAACGATGAAGCAAAACAACTGAACAATCAAAAATAACTTATGACTATACAAGACCGTAATTTTGATGATATTAGCAACAAGTTTGCACAAAACATTTATGGTACAACCAAAGGTAAAATTCGTGAAGCAATAGTATGGCAAACACTAGAAAAGATCTTAGCAACCTACCCATCTGATAAACCACTAACCATACTTGATGCCGGCGGTGGGCAAGGTCAGATTGCCCTGCGACTGGCCAACCTCGGTCATAAAGTAACGCTTTGTGATATCTCTGAACAAATGCTAGAACAGGCAAAACAAAAGGCTCAAGCAGAAAAGGTATGTATAAATTGTCTTTGCTGCCCTATTCAACAACTTGATAACTTAATTAATAAACAGTTTGATTTAGTCATTTGCCATGCGGTATTAGAATGGGTAGCTGAACCAATTGAATTAATAAATTCATTAAAAAAACACCTTAAATCTGATGGTTATTTATCGTTAATGTTTTATAACTATCATGCACTTTTATTTAAAACTGTCACATTAGGCAATTTTGGTTACATACAGTCGGGCTTAGCTAAACGTAAGAAAAAGACACTGTCGCCGGATTTTCCAAGAGTGCCTAATGACGTATATCACTGGCTTACACAACTAGATTTTAATATATTACAAAAAACTGGAATTCGTATTTTCCACGATTATCTAACCAACAAATCCAAAGCAGAAACCCACTTTGAACAGTTATTAGAACTTGAACAAAAATACTGCCAAACTGAACCTTATCTTAATTTAGCAAGATATATATTAGTTACCGCAAAAAATAAAATAAACTCGTAAATAAACCCGCACTCGCTTATGCTTTTTTAAATGATTACTCGAAAATTTTGTCATAAATCTGTATTATAAGTAGATTAATTTTATTGGTTAAGGAAAATAAGCATGATTGTTGTAACAGGCGGCGCTGGATTTATTGGCAGTAATATTGTTAAAGGTTTGAATGATCTAGGACATAAAGACATTTTAGTTGTTGATGATTTAACTGACGGCACTAAATTTGCTAATTTAGCTGATTTAGATATTGCCGATTATATGGATAAAGACGAGTTTATTTCAATCGCCATCGCAGGGGAAGATAGGGATATTGAAGCTGTATTTCATCAAGGCGCTTGCTCATCCACTACGGAATGGGATGGCAAATTTATGATGGAAAACAACTATAACTATTCCAAAGACTTGCTACATTACTGTTTAGACTTCAACATTCCATTTTTATATGCATCATCTGCCGCGACTTATGGTGGACGCAGTGATAACTTTATTGAAGAACGCGCTTACGAAAAACCATTAAATGTTTATGGATATTCTAAATTCTTATTTGATCAATATGTAAGACAGCAATTACCCCAAGCTAATTCACCCATTTGCGGATTTCGTTATTTTAATGTCTATGGACCACGCGAATCACACAAAGGCAGTATGGCTAGTGTTGCATTTCATTTAAATGAACAAATTAACAAAGGTGAAAAACCAAAACTTTTTGCTGGCAGTGAGAATTTTAAACGTGACTTTATTTATGTTGGTGATGTCGTTGCGGTCAATTTATGGTTCTGGAAAAACAAAATTTCAGGAATTTTTAACTGTGGAACAGGTCGAGCAGAATCATTCCAAGCGGTCGCTGATGCAGTACTTAATTACCATAAAAAAGATGAGATTGATTATATCCCTTTCCCTGATCATCTAAAAGGACGCTACCAAAGCTATACCCAAGCTGATCTAACTAAATTTAGACAAACAAAATGTTCAATCGAATTTAAAACTGTTGCTGAAGGAACTGCTGAATATATGAAATGGCTCAACGAACAATAGAAAGGAATTAATTGAATGAAAACACTCATTATTGGTCCTTCATGGGTTGGTGATATGATGATGTCACAGAGCTTATATCGTACATTAAAACAACTTGATTCAAACAACCAAATTGACGTCTTAGCGCCTGCTTGGTGTCGAACTCTATTAAATAAAATGCCAGAAGTGAATCAAGCAATTGCAATGCCATTAGGCCATGGTGAGTTTGCTTTAACAAAACGTCGCGAAATAGGAAAATCACTGGGTAATAACCATTATGATCAGGCAATTGTATTACCTAATTCATTCAAATCAGCATTGATCCCTTTTTTTGCAAAAATTCCTAAGCGTACAGGCTGGAAAGGCGAAATTCGTTACGGTTTATTAAACGATCTGCGTAAACTCGATAAGCAAGCGTTTCCGTTAATGGTTGAACGCTATATTGCTCTAGCTTATCCTAAAGATCAAATTCATGCGGCTTCTGATTTACCACAACCACTATTGCGGCCTAAACTTAATGTCGAACAAGATGAGATAATCCACGCCCTTTCAACCTTTGCTATTACACAAGATGAACCTTTAATTGGCTTTTGCCCAGGCGCTGAATTTGGTCCAGCAAAACGTTGGCCTGATTATCATTACGCAGCACTTGCCGATATGTTAGTTAAACAGCATGCTAAAATTATTATTTTTGGTTCCCAAAATGATCGCGAAGTAGGTGAGCAAATTATTACCAAAATGATTCATCGTGATAAATGCATCAATTTAGCGGGGCAAACCCAATTAGAGCAAGCAGTTAGTCTCATTGCAGCTTGTAAAGCCATTGTGACTAATGACTCAGGATTAATGCATATTGCTGCCGCATTAGACAGACCACTAGTTGCACTTTATGGACCAAGTAGCCCTGATTTTACCCCACCACTGTCTGATAAAGCCGAAGTTATCCGCCTAATTACCGGATACCATCGCGTCCGTAAAGGCGATGCCGAACAAGGTTATCATCAAAGTCTAATCGATATTAAACCCGATACTGTATTTGAAACCTTGATGAAACTTATTATCCGTTGCCAAAAGAGTAATGAATAATGCGAGTATTAGTGGTTAAAACGTCATCCATGGGGGATGTGCTTCATACTCTACCGGCATTAACGGATGCTACCAACAACTTACCTGATATCACCTTTGATTGGGTAGTAGAAGAAAATTTTGCCCAAATACCCAGCTGGCACTTTGCAGTCAATAAAGTGATCCCCGTTGCAATAAGACGCTGGCGAAAAAATTGGTTTGCCAAAGCAATTCGCCAAGAGCGGCATGATTTTATTCATACCTTAAGGCAACAACAATATGATGTAATTATTGATGCGCAAGGACTCATTAAAAGTGCATTTCTTATTACTCGTAAAACCCAAGGCATTAAGCATGGTTTGGATCGAAAAAGTATCAAAGAACCTATTGCCAGTTGGTTTTATGATATAAAACACAATGTACCCAAGCAGATGCATGCTATTGAGCGCATTAGATTGCTGTTTGCGCAAAGCCTACAGTACAAGCTACCTAATTCAATGGGTGATTATGCTATTGCACGCCACTTTTTATCTTCACTACCTAGCGATAATCAGCAGTATCTGATTTTTTTACACGCAACAACACGCGATGAAAAGCATTGGAATGAAGATGCTTGGCGAAAATTAATTAAATTAGTTGAACCGACAGGATTAAAAATAAAGCTACCATGGGGGGCGCCACATGAACAAGCAAGAGCAATTCGCTTAGCTCAAGGCTTTCAACATGTCGAAGTACTTCCCAAACTTCCACTTTCTAACATAGCAACGATTATTGCTGGAGCAAAAGCGGTTGTTTCGGTTGATACAGGATTAAGTCACCTAACAGCCGCATTAGATCGTCCTAACATTACTTTATTTGGCAAAACCGATCCAAATTTGATAGGCGGCTATGGAAAAAATCAATTCAGCATTATATCAAACGAAAAAAATATGCAAACCATTCAAGCCGAACAGGTTTATCAACAGTTAGTTAAATTTTTATAAGTGGAATCAAAAGAAATGAATCTAATGAATAAATATAGTGCACTTGTTTGTGAAAAGTATGCGCAAATTGGCAGTAATGACCTCGGTTATATTGAAGATGCTTTAGGCGCCGTTATGCAAGTATTAGATGAAGTTGTTCGTAACAATCAAGTACCACAAGATCTGAAAGATAAAGCTGCTTATGCCGCAGCTAATTTATTGATCAGCGACTTTGATGTAAAATAGCCGTTGGTAAATTAATGATAAATCGCGTAGATCGTTCATCGGATTCAGCATAAATCGAACCTTTATGCGTTTCAACAATGGATTTAACGATCGCCAGCCCTATGCCTGTACCCGAATTATCATTACCATTACGATGGCGTGATTCATCAACTCGATAAAACCGCTCAAAAAGATGCGGCAAATGTTTATTGTCAATTTTTTTGCCCGGATTAGAGATAACAATCCTAACGCGTTTTTCGCTAACTTGACTTAAAGCTATCGTAATAATTTGATTTTCTGATGTATAACGAATTGCATTGGATAAAATATTACTAATTGCTCGCCCTAACATCAACTTATCACCTTGAATATGAGAACAATTTCCTTCAAGATTAAAGATAATATTTTTCTCATCAGTAAGTGGTTCAAAATACTCACACATCATTGTCATCATATTATGTAAATCAATATCAATTAAATTGGGCACCAATTGACGATTATCAGCTTGAGCTAAAAATAGCATGTCAGAAATCATCTGCGACATTTTTTCGTATTCTTCTAAATTAGAATATAAAATCTCGCGATATTCATTCGTCGATCTAGCATTACTCAACACAATTTGTGTTTGCGTTGTTAGATTGGTAATGGGTGTTCGCATCTCATGAGCGATATCCGCAGTAAAATTACGTTGACGTTGAAATACATCTTCTATTCGATTAAGCATATCATTAAATGCTTTCACTAAACTGACGTATTTCATTGGTACTAAAGAGGTAGGAATGCGGTAATTCAAGCTTTTAAGATTAATTTTTTCGATCTTTTTAATCAATCGATTGATTGGTTTTTGAGTAAAATAGATACTAATAAAAGAACCAATTAATGCCAAAATACAAGCAATACCAATAAGTAAACCTAAACCATCGTGTAATCGCCGAATAAATTCAATATGTAAATCACGGCTAACAGCAACTATAGTGGTATATTGTTTACCATTTTCAATAATAACGCGTGAAGCAGCAACTCGATATGATACTTTATCTTGATTCCAAATATCAGTGTTGTGATTTTCAATAATAGTATCAAAACCAATCTGAGTTTTAGCAACGGCTAAATTTGGTCCACGTGTTCGATAGACAATTTTACCACTTTCATCAATGACATAAACAAATAGACGATGATGCCCAGTTAAAATTAATAACAAATTTTGAATAAATTCGTCACGATTTTCATCTGGAGAATAATAAACAAGTTCACGTTCAATAGAATCAATTACCGAATTAAGCTCGGATACATTTCGTTGAATTGAAAGTTTTTCAAAAGAGCGCTCAATAAAAAAACTGAAACAATAGAGTAAACCACACGTTAACAAACAAACAACAAGAGGCAAACGGAACGTGATTAACTTATTCGGCTTCATCCAAGACATCTAACTTATACCCCATTCCTCGGACTGTATGAATCAATTTTGGTTCAAAATCAGCATCGATTTTATTACGTAATCGTCTAATCGCAACATCAATCACATTAGTATCGCTATCAAAATTCATATCCCAAACTTGAGAAGCAATTAACGAACGAGGTAAGACTTCACCAGGATAACGTAAAAAATACTCTAATAATAAAAACTCTTTATTGGTTAAATCAATACGCTTATCCCCACGTGTTACCATTCGTTTTGGAAGATCCATGACTAGATCAGCAATACTCAATTGAGAATTATTGACTTGGGGTACATTACGTCGAAGCATAGATTTAACTCGCGCCAATAATTCAGCAAACGAAAAAGGTTTTACTAAATAATCATCAGCACCTAAGTTAAGACCTTTTACTTTATCTTCTACACTACCCATAGCGGTCAGTAGCATAATTTGGGTCTCTTTACCTGCTTCACGCAGTGACTGAACAATTTTCCATCCAACAATATCTGGTAACATGACATCTAGAATAATTAGATCATAATCTTCTGTCATGGCTCTATGATAACCATCAAGACCATTATTTGTTAGATCAACAACAAATCCAGATTCCACTAAACCTTGGCGAAGATACTCACCTGTTTTTTGCTCATCTTCAACTACTAACAATTTCATATTTGAATACTTCCTTTGTTATTTTTCTGGTTGTCGAAATTGCATAATACAGCTATAGAATAAGTGATAGACACCAAACCAATCATGATAGTTTAATGACTATTTTGTAATGAGTATGTCATTAATAAGTTGGTTATTCTTTGTTATAGTAGCCACACAATGATTCATGAGGCTAGACATTATTGTTTCATTGTTTTATTTCCTTTCATCCATTCCTTGCAATTTAATGCAGCCCTAGTTTATCTAGGGTTTTTTTTTGTTATAAAGCTATAGATTTGTATATATGCTTGAAACAATAATTAGTTAGATATAGATTTAAGGATATTCTAGCAAAAATATCCTATATTGAATATCACATCATTTTATTTTTTACACAACACAATACCCGTTTCGATATGATCGGTATAAGGAAACTGATCAAACATTGCAATATGTTGAATTGAATGTGTTTTAGTCAATAACTTCAAATTGTCACGCAAAGTATAAGGATTACACGAAATATAAATAATAGTTTTATAGGTTTTCAATATATTAATAGTATTTAAATCCACTCCCGCGCGTGGTGGATCAACAAGTACCGTATCACACTGATAATCATCTAAATTAATTCCTTTTAAACGATTAAACTCACGCTCTTTTTTAATTGCACTAGTAAACTCTTCGGCCGATAACCGTACAATATTAAGATTATCAACTTGATTCACAACAATATTATGCTGAGCAGAATAAACCGATGCTTTAGCTATTTCGGTTGCCAATACTTTGCGAAAGTTTTGTGCCAGTGCAATCGAAAAGTTACCATTACCACAATAAAACTCGAGTAAATCACCGGACGCATTTTTAGTGACCGAGACAGCCCACTGTAGCATTTTAATATTTACCACTGCATTGGGTTGGGTAAAACTATTCTCGACTTGGCGATAAATAAACGTTTTATCCATTACTGGCAAAACTTCATCAACATAATCTACATCAATTGCTATCTTTTGATTACTTGCTCGCCCAACAATATTCGCATCTATTCCCTGCTCAGCTAATTGTGTTTTTAAATTTTTTGCTTCGGTGATCCATTCATCATTTAATTTTTTATGATACAAAAGCGTAATTAATAACTGACCACTTAAAGTCGAAAAATAATCGATTTGAAACAACAAATGACGAAGTAACTGATTATGTTGTAACAAAGGCAAAATCGACTGCATAGCTTGATTAATGAGTTTAGTGGCGATAGGAAATTCATCAATCCTTACCCGTTTTTTTGTCTTTTGATCATACATAATATGATAAAGGTCTTCGCCATCATGCCAAACTCTAAACTCGGCACGCATACGGTAATGGTTAATGGGCGATGAATATACTGCTAATTCGGGAAGTAAAAAGTCTGATAACAATGTTTTTAAATTATCTACTTTTTTTGCTAACTGTTGTTTATAGTTATCATTCGAGAAGCATTCAGTCATAGTCATTATCTAATAGGTATTATTGAAGTATTATTTAATATGGAATTTTGAGTCAATCTGCATTAAGTCACAAAATAGTTAAACACAAACTATTTAAACTAAGTTAACCTTAGCAGTATAACTAAATAGTCATTATAAATGCCATTATTAGGGTTCTAATCTTATCACAAATAGCCAATGATGATAAGTTTTGCTTAGATAAAGCGCCTAATCTTTAGGTATGAAAACTAAACTTTACATTGCAATAATTTGTCTACAAATAACCACTCCATAAAGATCGAATAATAAGCCATCACGCTTTTATTGATTGTAGTTATAACGATTGACGTTATAATGTGTATCATAATTTTAGACAAAAAGAATACTATGACAGCACACACTTTTTCTGATTTAGAATTAGATGATATATTAATTCACAATCTTCAAGCACAAAATATAAATACTCCAACAGTTATCCAAGCGCAAACCATCCCCGTTGCTTTAGATGGCAAAGATATTTTAGGTTCCGCGCCTACGGGTACCGGCAAGACACTGGCTTTTTTAATTCCTGCTGTACAACATTTATTGGACTTTCCACGTCGCAAACCTGGCCCGCCACGCATTTTGATTTTAACCCCAACCCGTGAACTAGCCATACAAATTGCCGAGCAAGCCAAATTATTAACGGAATCCACCCATTTAAGTATTGCAACTATTACTGGCGGCGTTGCTTATATGAACCATGCTGAAATATTTAGTAAAAATCAAGATATTGTTATTGCTACAACTGGCCGCTTATTACAGTATATAAAAGAAGAGAACTTTGATTGCCGTGCAGTTGAAATGCTTATTTTAGATGAAGCTGATCGCATGCTAGACATGGGCTTTTCGCAAGATGTCGAAACTATATCAGGAGAAACACGCTGGCGTAAACAAACCTTATTATTTTCAGCCACACTGGAAGGTGAAGGACTGCATAATTTTGCTAGCCGTATATTGAATGACCCAATTGAAATTACTGCCGATCCATCGCGTAAAGAGCGTAAAAAAATATTACAATTTTATTATCGTGCCGACGATTTAACTCATAAAGTGGCACTACTTACTTACTTATTAAAACAAGAGGAATTAAAAAAAACGATTGTATTTGTTCGTAAACGTGAGCGTGTGCATGAATTAGTTAGCCTATTACATCAAGCGGGCATTTATAGTTGCTATTTAGAAGGTGAAATGGTGCAAGCAAAACGCAACGAAGCAATCAAAAGAATTAGTAATAATACAGTTAATGTACTTATTGCAACCGATGTTGCAGCACGAGGTATTGATATTGATGATATCACTCATGTTATTAATTTTGATGCACCAAGAACTGCTGATGTTTATTTGCATAGAATTGGGCGCACCGCCCGTGCCGGCAAAAAAGGTACAGCGATTATGCTAGTCGAGGCGCATGATAACGAATTACTTCAAAAAATTGAACGCTATATTCAAGAGCCGATTAAATTAAGAACGATTGATGCATTACGCCCTAAAACTAAAGCGCCAAAACCAGCTACTAAGAAAAAGCCTTCACAAAAAGCCAAACAAAAAAGTACAATCAAAAAACAAGAACAGGCAAAAAAGAAAAAAGTAAAACAGCGCCATCGTGATACTAAAAATAAAGGTAAACCTAAAAGATTAATTACTAACACCAAACAATAATAATATATTTAATAGCTAAAACTTATGATATCGATTGTTTATAACAACTTGGACAATAAATTTTAATTGCTATAATGCTACGCAAAGTGAATTGCATTTAACTAAAAAGGAGAAATACTATGACATTAGTCACTCGCAAAGCACCCGATTTTACATCAGCAGCTGTTTTAGGTTCTGGTGAAATTGTTAGCAATTTCAATTTATCACAACATATTAATGGTAAATATGCTGTTGTATTTTTTTGGCCAATGGACTTTACTTTTGTTTGTCCATCAGAAATTATCGCATTTGATCACCGCCTAGAAGAATTCAAAAAACGTGGCGTGGAAGTAATCGGTGTTTCAATGGACTCTGAATACGTACATAATGCATGGCGTAATACACCACAAGAGAAAGGTGGAATTGGCGAAGTTAAATTCCCTATTGTTGCCGATATCAAACACTCAATAATGCAAGATTATGGTGTTGAACACCCTGAAGCTGGTGTTGCACTACGTGCTTCTTTCTTTATTGATAAATCAGGTATTGTACGCCACGAAACAATTAATGATTTACCAATTGGTCGCAACATTGACGAAATGATTCGTATTGTTGATGCGTTCCAATTCCATGAAGAACATGGTGAAGTTTGCCCTGCACAATGGACAAAAGGTAAAAAAGGCATGCAAGCAAATCCAAATGGTGTTGCCAGTTTCTTAAAACAACATGCTGATGAAATTTAATTTCTTTTTTATTCATCCATATCTTAATTTACGCTTTGCGTAGCCGGAGATAGTCTCCGGTTTTTTTATCAATACGCTTAATCTAAAATATTCATAAAGTAGCATGTAATCCAATCACACCAATAATAATAATGGTAAGTCCCAATAAACGAGGCAAGTTTTTAGGTTCATTAAATAATAACATATTAGCTAATACCGCCCCCGATGTACCAAGACCAACCCAAACAGGATACACTATACTCAAATCAAGATAATGGAGCGAAAAGTAAAAAAGTACAAAAGAGACAAAAAATCCCCCCCAATACAAAGCAAGCCTAAATAGACTTTTTTGCTGAGCATATAGCTTAAGGCCAATCGCACCAAGCACTTCAAAAACTGACGCAATTAATATCAACAGCCATCCCATGATTAAAATTGTCCTTTATTCTAAAATTAACTGTCGGCACGTTTGAGTTGTACAACACCAATAATAATTAGCACTACAAAAAACAGTTGAATTACCTTAATCTCTTTATCAAAAAGCAAAATATCAATCACCGTTGCGCCAACCGCACCAACCCCCGAAAAAATGGCATAAACTGTGCTAGTAGGTATTGTCTTACAAGCATTGGTCAAAAATGTAAAATCAACAATAATAAGCGAAACAATGATAACCCACTGCCACAGCTCAGTTGCGATGCTAAACCCTAAGATCCAACATAATTCAAAAAAACAAGTTAGCATCACAAATGCCCACTCTTTATTCATGCTAAACATAGCCACCTCAATTTTTCACTTTAATTTAGGCCGTAATAAATTTTTGTTACAATCTGTTGTAAGTATAATGTTTGACTATTGACTATGCTCTATTGCCAATAAGCAACGACAAAACAAAAGATGGTTCGCAAACAGAACATTTGCCACCAAAAGATCTTAATTGTTATATGTTCTTAATCATTAAAACAAAACACTAACATTTATGAAATATTTTTACAAATTTTATTCTTATTTGTCAAATAATTAAATAATTAAATAATGGAGAAATCTAAATGGCAAGAACAAAATGGTATAATTCAATGTTTAACTGTTTATGTAGTTTAGCTTTCTTCATCCCCATCCTTTTTGCTTTATATATATCGTATCATTTTGGCAAGATATAAAATATAGTTATACCTTTTCAAGTTTATTCCGAATCTTTATAGAATTAGTGCCAAAGCAACGCGTTGTATTTGTGTTGCTAGGATAGCACTTAGAAATTAAATTTGATACTTCGGGATTAGAAAAAGGCGTTAAAATAAGAAAAAGTTATGTTTTAAAAGTATCTGATTAATTTCAGCCTGATTCCGCCGGTATCTTCGGCGGAAGATGACGACATTAATCTCAAACAGTAGGTCTCTCCCTACTTTGCATAACATTTGTTAATAAACACTAAACATTTTAAAATTGAAAATTTTACTATGCTGTTAATGATTTACGATACTCAACAATATCTTCAATAGTCACAACTGGCATATGAAATTGCTTAGCGAATTCAACTACCTCTGGCGCTCTTGCCATAGTGCCATCATCATTCGTCAATTCGCACAATACAGCTGCAGGTTTTAAACCAGCTAATGTCACTAAATCAATTGATGCTTCGGTATGGCCTCGGCGAACTAATACACCGCCTTCTTTAGCAACTAAAGGAAACACATGCCCAGGGTGATTAAGATCACTAGGCTTAGCGTTATCATTCACTGCTGCTTTAATGGTAGTAACGCGATCAGCAGCTGATACGCCTGTTGTAACTCCATTAGCGGCTTCAATCGAAATAGTAAATGCTGTATTGTTTTTACTGGTGTTATTTGCCACCATCATTGGCAAATGTAACTCATCACAACGTTTTTGTGGCAAACATAAACAAACAATGCCACTGCCATAACGAATCGTCAGCGCCATTTGCTGACTTGTAATAGACTCAGCAGCCCAAATAATATCGCCTTCGTTTTCACGGTCTTCATCGTCTAAAACCAACACACCTTGGCCAGCTTGAATCGATGCAATAGCTTTTTTAACACGTTCAATAGGAGTTCCAAACTCATTTAAATTAAACTGATTCATGGTAAATACCTATATATTTTTAACTTGCTCATTTCATTATTTACCTAATTAGATTTAAATGGCTATTTAGCTATCCAAATAATTAAGTATAAACAAAAATACCAGAATCAGGGCAGTGCTTGACCAGCGAGAATTTGCCTTTCAGCAAATATTGGAAAGATAAGCAACTCTCTTTTATCCAGACTGTAACTGTCGGCTTTGGAATTTCACCAAATCTGCTTGTCCTTAATCTAACAGACCTAACCAAGCAATAAAAACAATTGCTGCAGTTAACAATTTAGATTAAGCGCTCGTGGGCTATACCACCGGTGGGGACTTACACCCCGCCCTGAGAATTTTGCCAAAAAATTTGACTCATCACACTATAATACAAAATAGCTAAAAAACACAGAGATTTTAAAACGAAATATTGCCACAAAATGCGGCAATATTTATAAAGGAAAGGATTAACTCATACGAGTTTCATGGATGTGACGTCGTTCTGCTTTACGCATCCACAACCAAGAAATAAAGCCAATAATACCAACAATTAACAATATAATGGTGGCTAAAGCATTGATCTGTGGATCGACTCCTAAACGTACTTTTGAAAATATCAATTTAGGTAACGTCATAGCACCTGGTCCAGTTACAAAGTTAGCAATAACCACATCATCGAGTGATAACGTAAAGGCTAAAAGCCAACCAGAAACTAATGCTGGTGCAATCATTGGTAAAGTAATGATAAAAAAGACCTTTAATGGGTTTGCACCAAGATCTAATGCGGCTTCCTCAATTGACTTATCTAATTCGCGCAACCGAGCACTAATTACCACCGTCACATAGGCAGTACAAAATGTAGCATGAGCCATCCAAATAGTAATTGCCCCACGATCTTTTGGCCATCCAAGCACCTGCCCCATACCCACAAATAGTAAAAGCAAAGCCAAACCGGTAATAACATCTGGCATAACTAGTGGCGCAGTTGTCATAAATGAAAACAGATTAGCCCCTCGGAACCTTCTAAAACGGATAATCGCATAAGCTGCTAATGTACCAAGCACTACTGCAAAAGTTGCAGCACCTGCAGCAATCGACAAACTCAAACCGACGGCCTTAAGTAACGTTTCATTATGAATTAGTTCAAAATACCATTTGACAGAAAAATTCGCCCAAACTGTCACCAAACGGGAGCTATTAAACGAATAAACAATCAAAATAATCATAGGAATATATAAAAACGAAAATACCACCAAAAAAATAAGTCCTTTCAAACATCGAAAAAACAACGCAATGGTAATTAAAGTCGTAATAGTGAAACTAAAAATAAAACAACCGTAGTAAAAGCTACTTTGACCAAAAAGAGCTAATCCAGATGCTGAAATCAAAACACTCAATAAAATTGTACCAAGCAATGACGAGATAAATACGATCACAGCCGATCGTGCAATAACGGTCAAATTGTTCATCTATTTATCTCCTAATTGTCGATTTTGGAATTTATTGAAATAGTAAATTGGTATAATTAATATCATCAACATCACACTAGCAACGGCCGACGCTACAGGCCAGTCATGGTTATTAAAGAACTCAGTCCAAAGCTGGGTACCAATCATAATCCCTTCTGAAGGGCCTAATAATTCGGGGATAACATACTCACCAACAGCAGGAATGAATACCAACATGCCTCCAGCAATAACCCCATTTTTGGTTAAAGGGACAATAATTTTGAAAAACGTCTTAATTGGCTTACAACCTAAATCTAATGCGGCTTCGATTAACGTTGAATCGACCTTACTTAACGACGTATAGATTGGCAATACCACAAATGGTAAATAAGAATAAACAATACCAATGTACACAGCAAAGTAGGTTTTCATAATAATCAAAGGCTGATCAATAACCCCTAACCACATTAAAAAGTGATTTAATAAACCATTAGGATTCAAAATACCAATCCACGCATAAACACGAATCAAAAATGATGTCCATGACGGTAAAATGATCAGTAACAATAAAATGTTACGCGTTGATTGTTTACATTGCGAAATAGCCCAGGCCAGCGGATAACCAATCAAAATACAAAGGACGGTCGAAATAGCCGCAATTTTGAGCGATTGTAAATATGAATCAATATAAATAGTGTCACTAATTAGATTTAAATAATTACCAAAATTTAATGCAATATTAAGCACACCATCGTCATAATTTAACAAATCCGTATAAGGTGGCACAGCTAAGGCAATTTCAGAAAAGCTAATTCTAAACACAATCAAAAACGGTAATAAAAACAATAACAACATCCATAAATATGGAATCGCAATCACCGTTAATCGACCATAAAGAGTCATTAGATCTGGATCATTACGTTGTTGACGCAGTTTTTTATATGCATAAAAAATTGCAACTAATCCAATTGGAATAAATAAAATACTGCCTGCAATAATTAGCCGATAAGCAAATTTAGACGGTTTGTAATCCGCTAAAAAACAACCAAAGCATGACAATAAAAAACTTAATGTCATTGCGGTAAATAGCGCATCTAAAAATAAATTATCAAATGCACCTGTTGTTACAAAACGCCAATAAACATTGAGCAACACAAATGCATTTAACCCTAAACCCAATAAAATGGATCGCATCACTATAACCTCTTTTGTTTATTCGGTAAGCACAACACAGCTATCAATTTCCCAACTCAAGTTAACGGTATCACCCCAAGTTGGCATGCCTTTACGATAACGATGCTCATTTTGAAGCTGTGCAATCATAATTAATCCGCTCGGCAATTTAACATGATAAATCGATAGATCACCTAAATAAGCAATTTCGACAACCTCTCCTGTAGCGCAATTATATCCATCTTCAGGGATTTGGTCACATAATTGGATTTTTTCTGGGCGCAGAGCAACTTTAATTGGTACACCTTCTACCGCTGGCGAATCATAATCCACTTTCAAAGGACGTTTAATCATAGGACTACTCAAAATCAAGCCATCTTCTAAAGTTTCTTGTAAAATCCCGTCAAAAATATTAACTGAACCAATAAATTCGGCACTATAACGGCTATTTGGGTGTTCATAAATTTCTTCTGGCTCGCCAATTTGCACAAATTGACCTTTATTCATAATGGCTATGCGACCTGCCATGGTCATGGCCTCTTCTTGATCATGAGTCACCATCACACACGTTGCCCCCACTTGTTCTAAAATGCTCACCACTTCAAGTTGCATTCGATCACGAAGCTGTTTATCAAGCGCTCCCATAGGCTCATCAAGTAACAATAATTTTGGCCGTTTGGCTAAACTTCTGGCTAAAGCCACTCGTTGGCGCTGTCCACCTGATAGCTGGTGTGGTTTACGTTTGCCAAATTGTTCCATATGCACAAGTGCTAGCATTTCTTCAACGCGTTGCTTAATTTCGTCATGATTTAATTTATCTTGTTTTAAACCAAAGGCTATATTTTGCTCAACCGACATGTGAGGAAACAAAGCATACGATTGGAACATCATATTAATAGGACGATTGTAAGGCGGAACTTGTGATAAGTCGTTACCATCAAGAATGATTTGCCCCGACGTAGGCTGTTCAAAACCAGCAAGCATGCGTAATAATGTAGATTTACCACTCCCTGATGCCCCTAATAAGGCAAAAATTTCACCAGTATAAATAGTCAAATTGACATCATCAACGGCATAATAATCATCATTAAAAACTTTGGTTAAATTTTTGATCTCCAATAGTGGAGTTATCATCTTTTTTTTAGGCTGTACCTGATTTGTTGTTTTATCGTTCACTCTTTTTTCCTCATAACAACAAGCCAAAAAAAACGAGACGGAAAGACTAAATAGCCTCTCCGTCTTGGATTATCACTTAATATTCGATAGACAAAATATCGATTATTTACCCGTTTTGAGCTTTGTCCATGTACGGGTAATTACACGTTCAAGTTTAGGATCTTTAACTTTTAAAGTGAATAGTTTTTTCATCACTTCTGGGTTTGGATAAACCGCTGGATCGTTCTTCACTTCTGGTCTTACAAAGTTATCGTTAGCTTCTTTATTGGCGCTAGCAAACTTCACATCGTTAGTAACTTGTGCGGCAATTTCAGGTTTCATCACAAAATTTAAAAACTCGTGAGCTTCGTCAGGGTTTGCTGAATCTTTTGGAATAGCAAAGGTATCAAAAAAAACTAATGCGCCTTCTTTTGGAATTTGATAACCAATATGTACACCATTTTTCGCTTCGTTTGCTCTATCACGTGATTGTAAAATATCGCCTGACCAACCTAAAATCACACAAATATCACCATTTGCTAAATCGGTAATATATTGTGAAGAATGGAAGTAACGAATATTTGGACGAACCTTTTCTAACAACTCATAAGCGGTGCCTGTATAATCCTTTGCATCGGAACTATTTGGATCTTTACCTAAATATTGAAGTGCACTAGCAAAGATTTCTGTCGGCGCATCTAAAAATGCCACACCACAATCTTTGAGTTTTTCCATATTTTCAGGTTTAAACACTAAATCCCAGCTATCCACTGGCGCGTTATCGCCTAAACGCTCTTTAACTTTATCAATGTTATAACCGATCCCTGTTGTCATCCACACATAAGGGATGGCATATTTATTATTAGGATCATGAGTTTCCATTAATTTCATTAAATTTGGGTCTAGGTTTTTCCAGTTAGGTAATTTACTTTTATCTAATGGAAGATAGATATCAGATTTAATCTGTCTAGCTAAAAAACTATCTGAAGGTGAAACCACATCAAAGCCAGAATGACCGGCCATTAATTTGCCTTCAAGTGCTTCGTTTGAATCATAAACATCATAAACCAGTTTAATACCAGTTGATTTTTCAAAATCCGAAATAGTATTAGAACCGATTTGCCCAGCCCAATTGTAAAAATGCACAACGCGATCTTTAGCAATAGCAGATTGAGATAACGCTAGTGAAACACCAGCCACGATTGAAAGAATTGTTTTACGTTGAGTAAACATGCTCACCACTTCTCCTCTAGTTGTAGGGATATTACATGTCAGACACAAGCCCATTGCAAAGACACAACGGACCCCCAAATTTTGCTATCGACGATGCTAACAATGATATAAATGACCAATATCATAATCGCCCAGCGAAACCGAGGTAATAAGGCAATCACAAGTCATTAATAAAATAAATGAACGAGTAGAGCTAACCTTGCATTACGAGGGATAAAATACCTTTTTTTTAAAAGATGTCTACTTAAAAAATCAAATATTGGAAGTTTCAGTATTGAGTGGTTAAACTTTAACCACTCAAGAGATAGTTGCCATCCAATTAACAATTAATGAACGTATATTATTCGGCTATGGCTTGCATGATTTTAGATTTTGGTTGCCAAACACGATATTTAACTTGCAAATCGTTTGGCACGTAAAAAACTAATGGCAAACTACTATTATAGTTAAATAACCCTAATTTATGGTTAATTGTCACAAATTGATTTTTATTTTTACCTTCAGGACAAGCCATTAATGTTGAAATATTACCAAAAGTCTTTTCAACGACATAGTAAGAGTATCCCCAACCTTTAAGCTCTTCTTGCTTAACAACACCACCTAAATTTTGTAAATTGCAATCAACATTCATCTCTTTACCAATAATCACTTCGACTTTTGCATTGTTTTCGTTTGCAATAGTTGGCAAATGAATAGCATAACGCGTAAAACCAACTTCAGCGTTTGGAAATGGTGCCGTATCATTAGCATTTTGAGTAACAGGTTTCATTTTCGGTGAATTAGCACACGCCGTTAACGCCACACCTAATAATGCCAATAACAGTAATTTTTTCATTTGAAATCTCCATTAAAATAATTAATCATAAGCACTATCGCACCATCGTATTAATTTTCAGTGATAATGCGTATAATAACGCTATCTAGATTAATAAATATGGTGCCAAAATGCCAGTAGAAAAAAACACTACAGATTTACTTAAGCTTATTTTAAACCTGTTAATTATTGGGTTGCTAATCATTATTACCTATCGTGTTGTTGAAGTTTTCTTATTTGGATTCTTCTGGGCGGTAATGGTGGTGATTGCCACTTGGCCATTAATGATAAAAATTCAACAAAAGATGTTTAACAAACGCTGGTTGTCAGTACTGGTAATGGCACTAATATTAGCGTTTGTTTGTATTATACCTTTTATATTAATTATTAGTTCGGTAGCACAAAATGGTCATCACCTTATTGAATGGGCAAAAACACTATCACATCAAAAGCTACCAACGCTTGAGTGGCTTGACAGCCTACCAGCTTTTGGCCCCGAACTACACCAAAAATGGTTAAATCTGATTCAAACTGATGGTTCTGATTTAGTTTCGAGCATACAACCTTATATTGGCACCATGATAGGCTGGCTACTTGCCCAAGCTACCAACATTGGCATATTCATTTTTCATGCTGGAGTGATGATTATTTTTAGTCTACTCTTATTTTTAAAAGGCGAAAATATCACCAAGTACGTCTACTTATTAGCCAACCGATTATCAAAACAATACGGCGCAATCACCGTTACATTAGCAGGGCAATCCATTCGCGCAGTGGCACTTGGTGTTGTGGTTACCGCCATCACCTTAGCTTTAATAGGAGGGGTAAGTTTTATATTAACCAATATGCCACTACCGGGGGTGTTAACTTTAATCTTATTTATTTGCTGTGTGGCACAAATTGGCCCAGTGGTTGTTATGCTAGGATCTAGCTTTTGGCAATTTTGGACAAGCAACACCATTGCTGGTATCGTATTAATTATTGTTGCAATCATCTTAACAACTTTAGATAGTGTAATGCGAGCTTACTTAATAAAAAAAGGTGCCAACTTACCGTTTCTACTCATCTTATTTGGCGTAATTGGTGGTTTACTGGGTTTTGGTATAATGGGATTATTTATTGGTCCAGTAGTGCTAGCATTAACTTATAAAATAATTCAAACATGGGTTGATGAACAATCTTAAACCATTTATCATCATCGATAATAAAGCATAAACAAGTTGCTAGAGGCGTAAGCGGCGGAATATGACTTAATTAAATAGCACACTTAACGCTAAAGCAACTTAGTCAAAATGCACATAATTTAAAAGGAGTGTTATTTTTCTGGCTTTACTTATGTTACATTAGAAGAACAAAATTTTAAAGTAACTTGCCAGTTATAATGATAAATAAATCATGAGAATACCATTTATAAAATATAATCATCAAAAGCATCTTGATGAATTAGCCAAAATTCAGCAAGATGCCGAACAATACCATATCTGCTATGATCCTAAAGCGTACCGACTGGCTTTAATTGAAAGTATAAAAAAAGCCCAGCACCGTATTTATATTGTTGCGCTCTATTTGGAGCAAGACGAAGCAGGTCAAGAAATTCTTAATGAACTGTATCAAATAAAACAACAACGTCCAAATTTAGATATCAAAATATTTGTTGATTGGCACCGTGCACAGCGAGGACGAATTGGGGAAGACAAAGCCCATACCAATGCCAATTATTATTACCAACTAAGACAGCAACACCCCAACATTGATATTCCCATTTATGGCGTTCCAGTTAATCGCCGTGAAGTGCTTGGCGTATTACATCTTAAAGGATTTATTATTGATGACACTGTCATTTACAGCGGTGCCAGCATTAATAATGTTTATTTACACAAACATGATAAATATCGTTACGACCGTTACCACTTTATCACTAACAGGTTATTAGCTGATAGCATGGTGCAGTTTATTCACGACCACTTTTTATCATATCAAGCTCTCCAACTGCTTAATACCGGCACAAACAAAACACGTAAACAAATCAAATCCGAAATAAAAATCCTACGCCAGCATTTAATGGATGCCAGCTATCAATACAGTGCCAATACCAACAACCAAACTTTATCGGTTGCGCCAATTATGGGACTTGGACGCAATAACGCATTAAATAAAATTATTCATAACCTAATTAACGTAACAGAACAAAAAGTCACTTTTTGCACACCTTACTTTAATTTGCCGAGCATTTTAGTGCGCGATATTATTCGCCTACTACGCAAGGGACGCCAAGTCGAACTTATTATTGGCGACAAAGAAGCTAACGACTTTTATATTCCACCAGACCAACCTTTTAATATATCAGGTGGACTACCCTATTTATACGAAATCAACTTAAGAAGCTTTATTGAGCGCTTGCAATCCTTTATAGATAAAGAACAACTCATCATACGCTTGTGGAAGGACGGACAGCAAACCTATCACCTTAAAGGCATCTGGGTAGATAATAAATGGGTACTTATAACTGGTAACAACCTAAACCCACGGGCATGGCGACTTGACCTTGAAAACGGTATACTAATACACGACCCAAAACAAGAATTAAGTAACAAATTCAACCAAGAACTTAATACTATTCGCCAAAAAACCACTTTGGTTACGCACTTTCAACAAATCCAAGCGAGCCAATTTTATCCAAGCCAAGTCCATAAATTAATAAAACGACTTAGTCGAATAAAAGTGGATAGAATTATTAAGCGGTTGCTATAAAAGTACCCTACTTTTCGGGTTACTGAATATACATAGCCACGTCAAGCATTAATATTTGGCGTGGCTATGTTTCAACTAATGGGCATCAAAAAGAGCCAATAGGGTGTCTCAGACTCCATTCCTAAGCTATGCTTCGGATATCAGGGGATTTTGCAAAAAAATCTCTGAATTCGGCAGGATAATTGTAGCTATTTTTACATCAAAAGCTCAAGCATTCAAACCTTACCCACCTAAAATAAGATTTGACCATCATAAAAAATTAGAGTGTTTTCTATAAAAAGTGTTCAGGAAAGCAATTGATTTTATTTGTTTTTATTCTTTTTTATGAAAAATAAAAATTCCTGAAAGAGAAGATCAAAAAAGGGGAAATTCCCCCTTTTTTAAGCTCATGCTCTATAATTAGGTGGCTCTTTGGTAATTAGTACATCATGTACATGACTTTCTTTCATTCCTGCACCAGTAATACGATAAAATTTGGATTTAGTTCTTAATTCATCAATTGTTGCGCAGCCAGTTAATCCCATGCAAGATCTTAATCCCCCCATCTGCTGGTGAACAATCTCTTTTAATGGTCCTTTATAGGCAATGCGCCCTTCTATACCTTCTGGTACAAGTTTGTCGGCAGCATTGTCAGTTTGGAAGTAGCGATCAGAAGATCCTTTTGCCATTGCGCCAAGCGATCCCATTCCGCGATATGATTTATACGCTCTACCTTGGAATAGCTCAATTTCGCCTGGGGCTTCTTCCGTACCGGCAAACATTGATCCAACCATCACACAAGAAGCACCTGCTGCGATAGCTTTGGCGATGTCACCTGAATAGCGAATTCCACCATCTGCAATAACAGGGATATTGTGTTTTTGTGCCACTTCAACAGCGTCCATAATAGCACTAATTTGCGGTACACCAACGCCAGTAACAATGCGTGTTGTACAAATTGAACCGGGACCAATCCCCACTTTAACAGCGCTAACGCCTGCATCAATAAGGGCTTTAGCGCCTTCACTGGTAGCTACATTACCGCCAATGATTTGTAAATCAGGATAAGCATTTCTTGCTTGGCCAATACGTTCAAGCACACCTTGCGAATGGCCGTGTGATGAATCAATTAATAATACATCAACACCCGCTTCAACTAATGCAGCAATGCGTTCTTCGTTCCCTGCTGCTGCGCCAACAGCGGCACCCACGCGCAAGCGCCCTTTTTCGTCTTTACAAGCATTAGGCTTTTGTTCCGCTTTATTGTAATCTTTAACGGTGATCATGCCTTTTAGGTGGAATCGAGCATCAACAACGAGCACTTTTTCAACACGGTGTTCATGCATTTTTTGCAGCACGATTTCACGTTGTTCACCTTCATTTACAGTCACTAACCGTTCTTTTGGTGTCATCACAGCGGTAACAGGTAAAGATAGGTCAGTTGCAAATCGGATATCGCGTGCGGTAATAATACCAACTAGTTCTTGAGTTTCAGTCACAACCGGAAAACCAGCAAAGCCATATTCTTTAGCTAGATCGGTAACTTGTTGTAGGGTTGCGGTTGGTAAGACTGATACAGGATCTTGTACAATGCCGCTTTCGTGCTTTTTAACTCGTCTTACATGGTTGGCTTGGCTTTCAATTGACATATTTTTGTGAATAAAACCAATGCCACCCTCTTGCGCTAGCGCGATGGCTAATTCAGATTCGGTCACTGTATCCATTGCAGCTGAGAGCATTGGAATATTTAATTTAATTGTTTGGGTAAGTTGAGTACGAATATCAGCTGTGTTCGGTAATACCGTTGATTGAGCTGGGACTAATAACACGTCGTCAAACGTGAGAGCTTCTTTAACTATACGAGACATGACAATATTCACCACTGGTTGGATTGTTGATAAAATATTGCCGAGGAATTCTACTTACTTTTAACTCAAAAGGCTAGTGGAATTTATTTTTTTATTCGAATGAAAAGATAGCCAATAAAATGAATTCAGATTAAATAAAGATAGATTGAAAGAACCTCACCAATTAAATGAAAACTGATGAGGCAAAAATTAAGTACTGAAGTAGTAGTTCTATTAAATAAACATATTAATAACTAAACATCCTACTAATCCACAAACTGAAATCACTGTTTCTAATAATGACCATGATTTCATGGTTTCAGTAATACTTAAGTTGAAGTATTCTTTAAACAACCAAAAGCCAGGATCATTTACGTGTGAAAACACAACACTACCGGCACCTGTTGCAATCACCATAAGTTCAGGGCTTACCCCTGTTGAAGCAATTAAAGGGAACACGATGCCACCTGCTGTCAATGCGGCCACAGTTGCAGAACCAAGCGCTAAACGCAGCAATGCAGCAATTAACCACGCCATGACAATCGGCGATACATTCGACGAATGCATCATCTGTTCAATGTAAACCTTGACACCACTATCGACAAGCACTTGCTTAAATGCTCCACCACCACCAATAATTAATAGCATCATAGAAATAATTTTGATTGAATCAACCAAAGTTGAATTAACTTCAGCCATGGAACGACCGCGTAAAATCCCAAAGGTAAATACTGCGACTAACACTGAAATTAAAGTTGCAATGACCGGATCGCCCAAAAATTCCACATAAGGTAATACTGCATGTCCTTTATCTAAAGTCATATCACAAACTGCACGAATCGACATTAAAATAACAGGAATTAAGGCAGTAAAGACGCTCACAGCAAAGCTAGGCATTTGATCATCAGTGAATTTTTTAGAGTTATATAAACCTTCTTCAATTGGATGATTAATTACACGAATAAATGGTAATTTTGTTAATACAGGCCCGGCTAAAATTACCGTCGGAATGCCAATGATAGTACCATAGAGTAAAGTTCGCCCCATATCGGCTTTAAAAATTTCGGCAATTGCGGTTGGGCCTGGATGTGGAGGTAAAAATCCATGAGTGACAGATAAAGCGGCAGCCATAGGAATACCAATATATAATGGTGATATTCGTAACGTGGCAGCGATGGTTAAGACTAATGGTAATAATAAAACAAAGCCTACCTCATAAAAAAGTGCAAAACCAACAATAAAACCTGTAAGTGTAACAGCCCATTGAATTTTTTTATCACCAAATGTTTCAATAAGCGTTGTTGCGATACGTTGCGCTCCACCACAATCGGCTAATAGTTTTCCTAACATTGCCCCAAAGCCCATAATTAAGGCTAAACTACCGAGTGTGCCGCCTACCCCATTTTTAATTGACTTTACGACATCCATAACCGGCATACCTTCCATTACACCAACACTGAGTGCAACTAAAATAAGAGCAATAAAGCCATTGACGCGGAGCGGTAACATCAAAATAAGTAGCAATGCTACACCAATAGCAATTATTATTAACGGCATAAATAATCCCTCTAAAATAAAATAATCCGTGTTATCGGTAACATGCAAAATTATAGAAGATTTTAAAAAAAATACTGGGAAAAATATCTAAATTGAGAATTTGATCACATTTTTAGAATAAATCTGATTTTTGTGCCATTAATATATAATTTACATCTACATTTGAACTTAATTTAAATTGATTTTTAAATAAATGATATTCCATACCAACAATAGCCTGTACGTCCAATTTTGCTTGCTCAACCCAAACCATCAATTCTGACGGACGAATAAAGCGATTAAAGTCGTGCGTACCTTTAGGCACTAGCCGTGCAATATATTCTGCTCCATAAATTAATAGCAATTTGGCCTTATGATTGCGGTTAATAGTCGATAAAAATAGTTTTCCACCAGGTTTTAACAATTTTGCGCAAGCTTGTATGACAGAAAACGGATCAGGCACATGTTCTAATAACTCCATGCAAGTAATAACATCATATTGGGATGGATGTTGTTGTGCATGATCTTCAACCGTTTGTTTTTCATAATTGATCGAAAGACCATTTTGCGAGGCATGTATTTTGGCAACGGCAAGCGATTCATCAGCAAGATCAATAGCGGTAACATTCGCTCCTAATTTTGCTAGACTTTCAGACAAAATACCACCACCACAGCCAACATCAAGCACGGTTTTGTTAGTCAATGATCCGCATTTTTGTTTTACATAATCCACACGTAGTAGATTAATTATGTGTAATGGTTTGCATTTGCCATTTGGATTCCACCAATCGGCGGCAAGTCGTGAAAATTTGTCGATTTCATTTTGGTCGATATTTTGTGACATAGAAACTCTTTAATATCAATAAAAGCTGAAAGCAACTATATGCTATGTGCTTGTAATTATCAATAAATAGCTCTAATAATTCTTTTCTGCTTTTAAAAATAGCATATCAAACAAGATTAGCCGTTTAATTATTTTCTTTTGGGTATATTAAAAATATTTAATATGCTCAGAAATTAATACAATTGTCTTAAAAATGAATATAGTTTATTACTACTCGCTAAATTTTTATACAGACATAACTAATAACCTAATGAAATCTTGTTTATAGCCTTATTTCATGGCATGATTAAAAATTCACTTATAAAAGGCACACTTTTTTCACAACGCTAAATTAAACTAATTGAGATTAAAGGAAAAATATTAATGAGTACTGATACTATGAAAAAAAGTCACTCACAATGGAGCTCGCGCATGGGTTTTATGCTTGCCGCAGCCGGGTCTGCTGTTGGTTTGGGTAACATTTGGAAATTCCCATATATGGCCGGTGAAATGGGCGGCTCTGCGTTTGTGCTTACCTATTTACTTTTTATGTTTGTTATTGGTTTGCCAATTTTAGTTTTAGAATGGTTAATTGGTCGTCGTGGGCAAAAAAATCCAATTCATACTATGGAGGATGTAGCTGTTTCTGAAGGTCGTTCTAAATCATGGCGTTGGGTAGGTATCATTGGCGTAGTGGGTTCATTTTTAATTCTGTCATTTTATAGTGTTATTGGTGGTTGGGCGACAGATTACATTGTTTTAGCCGCACAAGGTACTTTCGAAGGTGCTCATGGTGAAGTTACAGGCCAAATTTTTGATAACTTTCTTGGTAACGTAAGCCATTTATTAACTTGGCACACCGTATTTATGTTTGCCACCGCATCTATCGTTGCTATGGGGGTGGGAGCCGGTTTAGAACGGGCCTGTAAAATTATGATGCCTGGTTTAGGGGTATTACTATTAGCATTAGTTGGGTATGCTGCCTATGTGAGTGGGCCATCTTTTGGTGAAGCCTTTAAATTCTTATTCACTCCAAATTGGTCTGCAATTAATGGCACTGCCGTATTAGCGGCATTAGGTCATGCGTTCTTTAGCCTATCTTTAGGTATGGGTATTATGATGGCGTATGGTTCATACCTTGGTAAAGATGTTAATCTATTATCTACTGCGCGCACTGTGGTCATCTTAGATGTCATCGTAGCAATGCTATCAGGCATGGCAATATTTCCTCTCGTGTTTGCTAATGGTTTACAACCTGGTGAAGGTCCTGGTCTTATTTTTGTTACTTTACCTATTGCCTTTGGTAATATGGCTGGTGGTACTGTTTTAGGTGTTTTATTCTTTATATTCCTAACTTTTGCGGCGCTAACCTCTTCAATTTCATTACTTGAGCCAACCGTTGAATTATTAGAAGAAAAAACACCATTGGGTAGAAAATCAGCTACTATTTTAAGTAGTTTAGTTATTTGGGCTTTAGGTATTGCTTGTTTATTAGCATTTAATGAATGGGCTGAAGTCAAACTATTTGGTAAAAATATTTTTGATTTACTTGATTACCTGACTAGTAAAATCATGTTACCACTTACAGGATTAGGTACTGTGGTATTTGGTGCTTGGATGATGAATCAAAAGCTAATTCGCCAAGAGCTAAACTTAAGCTCGGTCTGGTTTAGCATTTGGACTATATTAACTCGTTACATTGTTCCTGTTGCGGTTATCATAATTTTGGTTTACGGTTTTGTATAAAAGACCATTACAAATTTATTTTTCACAAAAAAGCCTTGAACTATCAAGGCTTTTTTTTAAATTTAAAACAATCATCATAAGGTAATGGCTATGTGTATTACTTTGCATTTATAACAATAACTAGAATATACATATAAATTTTATAGGAAAAATAACTAAAATGAGTAAATTGCCCCAAAATTAGTTGTGCTTATTGATACGAACAATATATCTTCTGATATTATAGGATCTTTACCTGATGAAATAGCCAAATATAGAGTCATTAGTGTTAAACGCATATAGGGTCATGGGAGCTCATCTAAATGATAATAAATGGAAAGAACAATTATTACCTCATTCCATTACATCAACTCAACCGTTTGCTTACACAAAAGGAAACAATGCTAGGATATAGCTATTGTCATTGATGCTATGGATTTACTATATAGCAATCTCTTTAATATTTTTTGTATTGTCTCTAGTGACAGCGATTTTACTAGACTTGCTTCTTGCATAAGAGAAAATAGTATCGCTGTTTATGATTTTGGATTGAATAAGATCCCTGAATCATTAATAAAAGCTTGTAATAAATATATTTATCTTGAAAATTTAATTAAAATTGAAAAAACTAAACTTCAAATATATCTGGACGTAAAGCTCTAGAGGAATGAAAAATATGTCTAGTTGATTTATTTTATTAAAAATTCAGTTAAAAAAGAAAATGACCTTGGTTGGGCATCACTAAGGCAAATTGGTAGCTATATTAAGAAAACTAAACCTAATTTTAATGTTAAAAATCATGGCTACACTAAGCTATTAAACCTAATAAAAACTATTAATTTATTGAAAATTAAATTATCAAAACATACAACAAATGTCAGAGTACACCCGAATACAAAAATATCATCGTTACGAATTAAACTTTGACAAATAAAACTGACTCTTATTTAAACCTAACATGACAAGTGCTAGTTTTTATAGGTGACAGCTAGGTTAAATTTAGTACAGCGATTTATTCCTATATCCATTTTTGCTCAAGTTATGGGGTCATAATTCAATTTTTACCAAAAGTTATGCGATAAAATTCATTTCTGTATCCCTTGAAATTCATTTTTTTATTCCCATATAACAATACATCAATTAATCAAACCATTAAGCTATTTATGCTTAATTAATGTTAAAGATAATTTTACAAAGCGTCACCTAAACAAAAAGGTCAAATTTAAATATCGCTTATTTTATCTTTTATGTTACTTGAGCTAATTAATTATATTTGAGGTACTAATCAATGAGCAAAACAGGCACTGAAACTCGTGGATTTCAATCCGAAGTTAAACAAATTCTACATTTAATGATTCACTCTTTATATTCAAATAAAGAAATTTTTTTAAGAGAGCTTATTTCTAACGCATCTGATGCCGCCGACAAACTTCGTTTTAAAGCTCTTGAAAATCCAGATCTATATGCTGGTGATGGTGAACTTGGTGTGCGTATTTCTACCAATAAAGAAGCCGGTACTTTAACGATTGCCGATAACGGTATTGGTATGACGCGTGATGAAGTGATTGAAAACTTAGGTACTATTGCGAAATCTGGTACTAAGGCGTTTTTAGAATCTATTGGTAGCGATCAAGCCAAAGACAGCCAATTAATTGGTCAGTTTGGCGTAGGTTTTTATTCTGCTTTTATTGTTGCCGATAAAGTCACTGTTAGAACACGCGCAGCCACTGCAAAAGCTGACGAAGCGGTTATGTGGGAATCATCAGGTGAAGGCGAGTATACAATATCGGACGATAATAAAGAAACTCGCGGTACCGAAATCATTTTACACTTAAAAGAAGACGAAAAAGAGTTTTTAGACGATTGGCGCTTGCGTTCTATTATCAGCAAATATTCTGATCACATTTCACTTCCTGTTGAAGTGCAAACCACTGACGAAGAAAGCAAAGAAGTTAAATGGGAAAAAGTCAACAAAGCCCAAGCACTGTGGACGCGTAGCAAATCTGAAGTGACCGACGAGGAATATAAAGAATTTTATAAACACCTGTCACACGATTTTGCTGATCCACTAAGTTGGAGCCATAATCGTGTGGAAGGTAAGCAAGAATATACCAGCTTACTTTATATCCCAGCAAAAGCACCTTGGGATATGTGGAATCGCGATAATAAACATGGCTTAAAATTGTATGTGCAACGCGTATTTATTATGGATGATGCGGAACAATTTATGCCAAACTATTTACGTTTTGTAAAAGGCCTGATTGATTCAAATGATCTGCCATTAAATGTATCGCGTGAAATTTTGCAAGATAACAAAATTACCCAAAACTTGCGTAATGCGTGTACTAAACGTGTGTTACAAATGCTAGAAAAACTTGCCAAAGACGACAAAGAACAATATCAACAGTTTTGGAGTGAGTTTGGTTTAGTATTAAAAGAAGGTACCGGCGAAGACTTTGCTAACCGTGAAACGATTGCTAAATTACTTCGTTTTGCATCAACCCATACTGATAGCGATGCACAAACTGTGTCACTAGAGGATTACATTAGCCGTATGCAAGAAGGTCAAGAAAAGATCTACTTTATTACCGCTGACAGCTATGGTGCCGCTAAAAATAGTCCTCATCTTGAGCTATTCCGTAAAAAAGGCATTGAAGTCTTATTGTTGTCCGATCGTGTTGATGAATGGATGATGAGTAACTTAACTGAATTTGATAGCAAACAATTCCAATCTATTAGTAAATCAGACGAATCAATCGAAAAATTAGCTGATCAAGATAGTGAAGAGCAAAAACAAGTCGAAAAAGAACTTGAACCATTTATTGAACGTGTTAAAACCGTATTAGGCGATAAAGTGAAAGAAGTGAAATTAACCCATCGCTTAACCGACACACCAGCAATTGTCACCACTGCCGCTGACGAAATGAGCACGCAAATGGCTAAATTGTTTGCAGCAGCAGGTCAGAAAGCGCCGGAAATCAAATACACGTTTGAAATAAATCCAGATCATAAATTGGTTAAACGTATTGCCGATACGCAAGATGAAAGCGCATTTAACGATTGGGTTGAATTATTGCTTGATCAAGCTTTACTTGCTGAAAAAGGCTCGCTTAGCGATCCAAGTAAATTTATTCAAACCATGAATAAACTATTAGCGCAATAATAAGAAAATATTGACTAACTAGCCTCGATAAGTTAACTCTATCGGGGCTTTTTTATACTTGTAAAAAAAGGCCAACTATATTTTTTCAAATAGTATGATGTTTATCACACTTTTTTATTTTTTTGCTTCCGATTTTTTTATGCCGATTCATAATAAATAAACATAAGGAATTGATTATACCCAATGAAAGTTTATAAAATATTAAACAATAATGTTATTGTCACACTTGATGCCAAAGGCAATGAATTAATCGTCACCGGTCGTGGAATTGGATTTAAAAAACGTGAAGGCGATTTAATCGATCCTAGTCTCATAGAAAAGCAGTTTTCACTAGATAATAAAGAAACTTTCCCAAAGTTTGAAGAATTACTTTCAAAAATTCCCTTTGAAGTGTTAACTACATCCGAAGTTATCATTAATCATGCTAAACAGTGTATAGATGGCAGATTGCAAGACAGCATTTATATTTCACTGACTGATCATATCCATTTTGCCATTGAGCGCCATAAACAAGGATTTGATATACCCAATGGCTTTTTATGGGAAATTAAAAAGTTTTATCCTAAAGAGTTTCAGATCGGTTTATATGCGCTAGCAATAATAAAAGATCGATTATCAGTTGAATTACCTGAAGATGAAGCCGGTTTTATTACTTTTCATATCATCAATGCACAATTAAATGACACAATGCCCAATATTGTCAACTTGACTAAAATCATGCGCGAAATCCTCAATATTGTAAAATATCATTTTAACTTTGAATATGATGAAAACTGTCTATCTTATCAGCGCTTTGTTACCCATTTAAAATTTTTTGCGCATCGTATATCAAATCAACAATTCCAACCACATCAAGATACCTCTCTATATGAAATCATCCGTCAAAAATACGCGCAATCTTATTTATGTACTAAACAAATAGATTTACATTTGATACAGCAATATCAACATCCACTTTCTGATGACGAAAGTCTTTATTTAACCATTCATATTGAACGGTTACGCACTGAATTGAAAAAACAATAATGTGATATAAGTCACGATTTAATCATTACGATTAAACAATCTATACTCACTTTTCTTAAATCATGCTAATCTTAGCAAATCATTTTTGGATTGTTATTGCATAGTGAAATAACTAGCTATGCGAGCAAAACCTAAATTCCTTAAATTAAAGGGATTTAGGTTTTTTTTTGCATTAGAAAGGATAAGGTATGAAAAACAAACAACTTGCCGAATCAATTATTCAACATGTTGGGGGAAAGGACAATGTTATCAGCTTAGTGCATTGTGCGACTCGCTTAAGGTTTGTGTTAAAAGATGATAATAAAGCTGATGCAGATACATTAAAAAAACAGGTTGGTGTAATTACTGTTGTACAAAGTGGAGGACAATTTCAGGTCGTTATCGGTAATAATGTTGCAGATATTTTTAGCGATATCATGCAATTAACCAATCTTAATGAAAATCCTAGCTCAGAGACCAAGTCAGGCAAAAAATCAGGCGTGCTATCTAAATTGATTGATTTAGTTTCAGGTATTTTTATTCCTGCGCTAGCTATTCTTGTTGCAGGAGGAATTTTAAAAGGCTTAATATCTCTGTTACAAATACTTAATATCATTGCCCCTGAAACACCAACTTATAACTTCCTATTTGCCATTGCTGATGCACCATTTTATTACCTCCCTATTATTTTAGGTTTTTCTGCCGTGAAAAAATTCGGTGGCAATCCTTATGTTGGAATGGCTCTCGGTGGAGCTTTAGTTCACCCCAATATAGTCGGTATGATGAAAGGAGCTCTAGAATTACAAACTGAATTCTTCTCTATTCCAATTAATCTTATTCCCTATGCTTCATCTGTATTCCCAATTATTTTGGCAAGTTGGTTCTATTCACTATTAGAACGAAACTTTAATAAAATATTGCATGATTCGTTTAAAAAATTTATTTCTCCATTACTTGGCATCTTAATTACGGTACCTTTAACGTTTACGGTCATAGGTCCTATAGTATCAATTTTGAGTGATGCAGTTGCCTCGGGCATTATCTATATCTACCAACTTAATTCCGTTATTGCCTCAATGATTTTAGCCGCTGTTTGGCAAATCATGGTGATCTTTGGCGTTCATTGGGGATTAGTGCCATTTGCCATGAACAACATAGCGCTTTACCAAGAAGATTTCATGTTGCCAATTCTGTTCCCTGCAGTCTTTGCTCAAACTGGTGCAGCATTAGCTGTCATGTTACGATCTAAAGATAAACAATTTAAAGGGTTAGCAAGTTCTTCGGTATTGTCTGGCATTTTTGGCGTGACTGAGCCTGCAATCTATGGGGTCAATTTGCCATTAAAAAGACCATTTGTGATTGGTTGTTTATCTGCCGCTATTGGCGGTGCTATTGTTGGTTGTTATCACTCTGTAGCCTATTCATTTGGCTTTATTAGTATATTTGCATTTTTACAATTAATCCCACCAGAAGGTATAGATGAAAGATTTTATGCTGTTGTCGTTGCTTCAATTCTATCATTTACCATTGCGTCATTAGCCACTTACTTTTTTGGTATAGCTAAAGATAAATCGAAAACTAATGAAAGCGATAATTTATCGCCTAATAATATAGATAATGAAAACATTGAGAAGCAAAATAATACTACGATTTACAGCCCAATGACTGGAAAAGTCTTTGCATTAAGTGAGGTTAACGATCCCACATTTGCCAGTGAATTAATGGGTAAAGGTACAGCTATCATTCCTACAATTGGACAAGTTGTAGCGCCTGATGATGGTGAGGTCGTGTCACTATTTAGAACCAAGCACGCAATTGGTTTGCAAACTGACTCCGGAGCCGAAATATTGATCCATATTGGTATCGATACCGTTAAATTAGACGGTCAATATTTCCAGGCTCATATCAAAGCAGGTAACAAAGTAAAAAAAGGCGATTTATTAGTTAGTTTTGATATAGAAGCAATTAAGCAGGCTGGTTTTGAAGTGACCACGCCAATCATTATTACAAACAGTGATAACTATCAAGACATACTACCTATATTCAAACAAGATAATATTCAAAGTGGAGAGGCTTTATTAGCGTTATCCCAAAATAAGGAGTAAAACATGCCAACAAAATTTCCTAGTAATTTTCTTTGGGGCGGTGCTATTGCCGCCAATCAAGTTGAAGGGGCTTACCGTACAGATGGTAAAGGTTTATCTACATCAGATTGTACACCAAATGGCTTATTTGGTGACATCATTAATCGAAACGAAACCAATATTACAAGCATAAAAGATAACGCTATCGATTTTTATCATCGTTACCCAGAAGATATTGCCCTATTTGCTGAAATGGGTTTTACCTGTTTACGAACATCAATTGCTTGGACACGTATATTCCCGAATGGCGACGAAGAACATCCTAATGAAGCGGGGCTAGCCTTTTATGATAAATTATTTGATGAAATGGCAAAGCACAACATCACGCCATTAGTCACTTTATCACATTATGAAATGCCCTATTATCTGGTCACTCAATATGGCGGTTGGGGCAATCGTAAAGTAATTGAATTCTTTACTCGTTATGCTAAAACCGTTTTTGCACGTTATAAAGATAAAGTTAAATATTGGTTAACCTTCAATGAAATCAACATGTCATTACATGAACCTTTTACGGGTGTAGGCTTGGATAGAAACAGCACTAAGCAGCAAATCTACCAAGCTATCCATCATCAATTGGTTGCTAGTAGCCGAGCGGTTAAACTTTGTCATCAAATGATTGCTGATGCCAAAATTGGGAATATGCTATTAGGTGCAGTGGCTTACCCGCTTACCCCAAAACCGGAAGATGTTTGGGCAACTCATCAAGAAAATCATGGTTGGCTATTTTTTGGTGATGTGCAAGTTCGTGGTCATTACCCAACTTATATGAATCGCTTTTTTAAAGAAAATAATATTAAGCTTGAGATCACCGAACAAGATAAACAAGATCTAAAAGAAACCGTCGATTTTGTTTCATTTAGCTATTACATGAGCTGTTGTGCAACATCCGATGAGTCTCAGAAAACCAAAGGTAATATTTTAGATATGGTACCTAATCCTTATCTTAAATCATCCGAATGGGGGTGGCAGATCGATCCAACTGGGATTCGTTATCTCCTTAATTTACTTTATGAACGTTATCAAAAACCACTATTTATTGTTGAGAATGGCTTGGGTGCCAAAGATAAATTAGAAGCAGACGGCACTATCAATGATGATTATCGAATTAACTATATGAATGATCATTTAGTACAAATTCGTGAGGCTATTAATGATGGCGTTGAAGTCATAGGCTATACCAGTTGGGGGCCAATAGACCTTATCAGTGCATCAAAAGCCGAAGTGACTAAACGTTATGGCTTTATCTATGTTGATTTAAACCAAGATGGTACAGGTACGTTAAATCGCCTCAAAAAGAAAAGCTTTTATTGGTATCAGTCCGTGATTTCATCAAAAGGTGAAAATTTAAAATAGTAAGATAACTTAGGGGGATTATGCTTAGCAACTTCCCCCTTTATTTCATTCAAAATAAACAGATCAACATAGAAGCAGATACCAGTAAAAAGAGAACAATATAAAAAAATAATTGAATCAATTTAATAATTAAAATCGTTTTGCTATATACAAACAGGAATAGGTTAAGAAAATAACAATGAAAATCAAATATCTCACAATGATGCTACTGGGGATATCGAGCTCTTCGGCATCGGCAAATGAACTAACGAATAATTCACTCTTCGATAATCTATTTTTTAAAAATTCTAAGTTTGAATTTTCTACTCGTAATCATTGGAAGTATTTAAAAGAAAATGCAGCCCAACAAAAAGAGGTACACAGCGCTTGGGGGCAAGTATTCACTTTGGATTATAAATCAGGCTTCTTATTCAACACTATTGGTTTTGATGTCACATATGATAATGTAATAAAATTAGGTGCTAGTGATTATTTTGCAACACGTAATTTACTTTATAATGATGGTAAAAGTTATAACAAACATTATGCCCATGGTTTTAATAAAATGACCCAACGTTATGCAAAAATTAAATTTGACAATAATGCCATTCATTTCAACGGTAAAATTGGCTGGCATAGTTTGAAAAATTTTGGAATAATAAGTTCATCTAAACACCTTACTCGCAATAGTTATCTGGGTTATAGCGGAATTCTAAAATATGATAATATTTACTTATCGTTAGCTTATATAGATAGCACATTACCTCGAGAATCCGCCAGAAAAGTACATTTTTTAACCAAAGATAGTAAAAAAGTCATTAATAATATTTCAACAGTTGAAATCGCTTATAAAGATAAAGATCTTACTTTAGATTATTCTTATGGTGTTGCCAAAGACTATCTAAGACGCCATGTTATTGAATTATCCTATAAACCAATGCAAAAGTTGATTTTAGGCGGGCAATTCTACGGTAGTTATGCGCTTGATAATTATGATTCTATGAAGCAAAACAAAAAAGAGTTTGAAAATCATGCGTGGCATTATGCAACTGATATAGAATGGAAAGAAAAAGATTGGAGTGTTAAAATCGGATTAGCTTACACTGATGCTAATAAACACAATGCAATTGGGCATTATAATCGGCATTTAGGCAAAAATACACGGGCTCGTTTTAATGGTTTGGCTGCTGCAGGTGCAGACTATTTACGCGATGGTGAACTAGTGCTAACCACTGTAATGAGCTATGATTTTGTTAAAGATAATAGCACAGGCTTATATATGAATTATGGTCAATTTAACTACAAACATAATACATTGAAAAATGGCGAAATAAACGTTTTCGATATATGGAGACCAACTAGTAGTGCATTTAAAAATCTTTCTATTTTATCAAAGGTTGGTTATGGATGGTCTTATAAAACATTAAGTACCTCAGACCTTACGCCAAAACTTAGACACGGAAAATATCAACGTTCACCTTCACTTTCAGCAGAAACCGTTATTGATTACAAATTTAACTTATTATAAAGAGGACAGAAAAATGAAAAAATTTATTATACTAACCAGCTCGTTAATTATTTCAATATTAAGTGTATCGCAAGCTTTTGCTGATGATATTTATCTTTATGTGGCTCGACATGGTAAAACCATGTTTAATAATGTTCATCGTGCACAAGGGTGGTCAGATACGCCTTTAACAAAACCTGGTGTTGAAGTGGCCGAGCAATTAGGTCAAGGTTTAAAAGATGTTAAATTTATTTCGGCTTATTCTAGTGATTTAGGTAGAGCACGCCAAACAGCTCGCATTGTTTTAGAAACCAAAGGCGATCAAGTTCAAATTAATGAAATGGAAGGATTGCGTGAAGTCTGTTTTGGAGATTTTGAAGGCGATCTTGACCCTAATATGTGGAATCCTGCAGCCCAACACTTAGGTTATGCATCAGATAAAGATCTAATGGCAGATATGGCAAAAGGTAAAGTTACCCTAAAAAAAATGATAGATGCTATTGCTGCAGTTGAAAAATCTGGTGAGGCTGAAAACTATAATAAAGTAAAAACACGCATGCAGTCTTCATTAAAAACCATTGCCGAATCAGCCAAAGCACAAGGCGGTGGTAATGTTTTAGTGGTATCACACGGTATGGCAATTACAGCTATGGTTGAAGAATGGCTAGATAAACCAATTACGGCAGGATTAGGCAACGCCAGTATCACTAAAATTCGTTACACCGATGACGGTAAATTTATCGTTGAAAGCCTTGGCGACATGAGCTACGTAGAAAAAGGTAAAAATCAAGCTAAATGATTTTAAACATATGGCTCGTCAATGAGCCATATTCCTTTTTACCATTCATGTACAATATTGATAGATAAATTTGTCGTATTTATCACTATAAAAAAGCATCATTTTTATAGAAAATTATAAAAGGTCAATATGTTTTATTTATGTAATTATTCATCTCCCATGGGATTAATTACCTTGGTTAGCCAACAAAATAAGCTAGTTGGTGCATGGATTGAAGGACAAAAATATTTTGGCGATATAGTCAGTGCACAAAAAGAAGAAAAACCTAATTTGCCTATTTTTAATTCTACAAAAAAATGGCTTGATGATTATTTTTTAGAAAAGAAACCAAATCTATATCAGCTAGAGCTTGCGCCAAACGGTACACCTTTTCGACATTTAGTATGGAAAATCTTATGTGAAATCCCATATGGTAAGGTCACAACTTATGGCGATATCGCAAAACAGATTGCACTAAAAACAGACAAACCACACATGTCTAATCAAGCAGTGGGTGGTGCTGTTGGTCATAATCCAATATCAATTATCATTCCTTGCCATCGGGTCATTGGTGCTAACGGCAATTTAACGGGTTACGCTGGGGGGATTGATAAAAAAATCCAACTGCTACAACACGAAGGCGTCGACACTACGCCTTTTTTTGTTCCTAAAAAATGAGCGTGTATAAAACATAACCTAAAAAATAAAAAACTTCAGGTATAATATTGATTTTATGTGATTTTTTAAAACACACTATAATTAAGCAACGTAATAAATATAGGCATAATGAGAGTCAATAAAAAACCTTGGGCAATAGCTGCAGGAACAATGGTTATCCCTCCTCCTTTTTGTAGCATTGGTAGTGTAAAGTCCATTGATGTTGCACCACACAATCCTAATGTTGTGAATTTAAAACGCTTAATCAATGTAGGAATTAAAATAATTGCGCACAATTCTCGTAACATATCATTTAAAAATGTAGCACTACCAATAATTGGCCCGTGCGCTTCTGTCATTAAAATACCTGACAATGAATACCAGCCAAAGCCAGATGACATGGCAAGACCAACGCGAACAGGCAAGTTTAAAATAAATGAAGCAACGATCCCGCCCAATAAAACGCTCATTACAACCAATATGGATGTCGTCATCCCAACTTTATTGAGTAAAATTTGCTTAATCGAAATATTATTACTACGTAATTGAATTCCGACTAAAAATAATAAAAAAACTAGGATAATTTGAGTTACATTTTCAGCATATTGCCAAATAAATAATGGTAATAATCCACAAATAAACCCAACAATTAATGCAATACACACACGTAATGATTCAAGAATCATCTTAAAATGTGACGTATAAGTTTGATTTAAATTTTCACTTTTGGAGGTGGAAAAAAAATCCAACATCATTAAAACAACAAAATTCCCGCCGAACGTGCAAATAAAAAGAATAATTGCATAGCATAAAATAACTTGCAAATTAGTGGTTAAATTATCCAACTGTGCAAGTTCGGCTCCCATAATGAACAAAATAAGATATATCATCCAACTCAAAATTAGATTAATTTTTGTTAGCCAATTACTATTTTTTATTTTAATTAAATAACCTATACAAAGCGGCACTAGCGCAATAAGAATGCCAAAATACATATTTTATTCCTTAACTATCCATTCATTAATTTTTAAATTATTGAATCAAGTATACGTTTTAATCTATTAATGCTAATAATTATGTTAATGATGCTAAATTTTGTTCAATATTAAATTGAAGCTGATCCAATAAAGCATAGCGGTTACGGTATTCTGAACGTTTTTTACTGGCAATTTCTTCAATTGTTTTTCGATTAATTTGGTTTGGTAGTATAAATAAACCATTGGTATCTGGTTTTCCATCAAGGGTTAACCAAAAATCGTCATAATCAGACAACACTCGTTCTTGACGGCTATTGTAACGCCAATTGTTATAGATATGTGTTTTATTACCTACAGCAACAATTTGCGTTAATTGATAGTAACGTGCAACGGTTAATGCAGCTTCAACTGCAACACGTTTAGGGAATAGCCCATAACAGGCTTTAGTTGCTTTTTGTACACGAGTACGTGCGTCATCGTGACCTGTACCTTGTAAACCAGCAATAAAGAGCGTTGGCTTACCTTGATATTCAACAATTGAAAACGTTAAAGTGGTTAAATCAATCCCATCACTATCATAAAAATAAAGGCTTACTTCGCCTTCTCTGGCAAATTTGTTACGAGCTTGAACCGCAATTTGGATATTTGTTTCATTTTTAACAATAACATTAGCCAAAACAAACGGCGAATCTGGATTATAAAAAGCTTTGGTTACGCTGTCGGGTTGTTTTGCTAAAAAGTCATAATGATAGGCTAATGCAGCATAGCGTACTTTTTGGCTTAAACAAGATGCTAAATAAGGTCGCTGTAATTTGCATGGTAAATTAGTTTGGCACGAAAGATAATAACCAAGTAATGGGTATTGTCTTAATTTATTAAGCCATTTTAGAGTAATTGGGCTTAAGAATAAGGTTCTTAAAAAAAACTTATAACGATAGGTCGGGTTAAGCCATAATTCATTTAGTGGTAATTTACCAGCATAGAGCCAGTTAAAGAGTTGCCATTTACTTTTTGGCCGAGACATATTCGTAATATTATTCATAAGTAGAACTTTAAATCGAGTTAGTTATTTTATCTATTATAGAGTGGCTAAATTAATCAATATGCATTATTTATTAATAAGCCATAAAAAAATCAAACATTAAGAGTACAACACAACCTTATTCGGCGCAACTATTCCTACATCAAGTAATGTTTAAATTATATGAAAATAAAAAAACGGTGAACTAGTCACCGTTTTTTTAAGTGATAATTATAGTTTATAAAAAACTAATTATTGACCTTTAACTTCTTTTAAACCGTTGAATGGCGCTTTTGAACCTAAAGCTTCTTCAATACGGATCAATTGGTTGTATTTAGCAACACGGTCAGAACGGCTCATTGAACCTGTTTTGATTTGCCCCGCCGCTAAACCTACAGCTAAATCAGCAATTGTTGAATCTTCGGTTTCACCACTACGGTGAGAGATAACTGCTGTATAACCTGCATCTTTCGCCATTTTAACCGCAGCAATAGACTCGGTTAATGTACCGATTTGGTTTACTTTAACTAAAATAGAGTTAGCGATACCTTTTTCAATACCTTGTTTGAAGATTTTAGTATTGGTTACAAATAGATCATCACCGACTAATTGGATTTTGTGACCTAGAGCTTTAGTTTGGTATGCCCAACCTTCCCAATCACTTTCATCTAAACCATCTTCGATTGATACGATTGGATATTGTTCAGTTAAACCTTCTAAGTAGTGAGTAAATTCTTGCGCAGTGAATTCTTTATTACCCTCACCTTTTAATACGTATTTACCTGTTTCTTTGTTATAGAATTCAGAAGCTGCACAGTCCATCGCTAAAGTAATGTCTTTACCTAATACATAACCAGCTTTTTCTACTGCTTCTTTAATGCAAGCTAATGCTTCAGCATTTGAATCTAAGTTAGGCGCAAAACCACCTTCGTCACCCACTGCAGTATTCATGCCTTTAGCGTGTAATACTTTAGCTAAGTTGTGGAATACTTCAGAACCCATGCGGATTGCTTCACGTACTGTTTTAGCACCAACCGGTTGAATCATAAATTCTTGTAAGTCAATGTTGTTATCAGCGTGTTCACCACCGTTGATGATGTTCATCATTGGTAATGGCATCGAGTATTGACCTGGCGTACCATTAAGGTCAGCAATGTGTTGATAAAGAGGAACACCTTTAGCTGCCGCAGCTGCTTTAGCCGTTGCTAAAGATACAGCAAGAATTGAGTTAGCACCTAAGTTAGATTTGAAATCAGTGCCATCTAAATCAAGCATGATTTGGTCGATAGTAGCTTGATCTAAAGCATCTTTACCAACAACTGCTTTTGCAATTGGGCCATTTACGTTTTCAACTGCTTTTAATACGCCTTTACCTAAAAAGCGAGACTTGTCACCATCACGAAGTTCTAACGCTTCACGTGACCCCGTTGATGCCCCAGATGGCACGATTGCAAGGCCAACAAAACCTCCTTCTAAATGAACTTCGGCTTCAACAGTTGGATTACCACGAGAGTCGATGACTTCACGACCATGTACTTTAACGATTTTTGCCATGTTATTTTCCCTCTATATGACAGATATATTAATAATGTTAATTCAAAACTATTTTTGTTGCTGCTCTTGATAAGCTTTGGCAGCTTTAATAAAACTACTAAAGAGTGGATGTCCATCCCTTGGCGTTGAAGTGAATTCTGGATGGAACTGACACGCAACAAACCATGGATGATCTGGTATTTCGATGATCTCAACTAGCTTTCTATCCGTTGAAAGACCGGTGACCTTTAACCCAGCTTTAACCACTTCAGGTAATAAATTGTTGTTTACTTCGTAACGATGTCGATGACGTTCGGCAATCGATTCATTTTTATACATACCGTATACTAATGAATTTGGTTCTAAATGGCAAATCTGCGAACCTAAGCGCATTGTGCCCCCTAAGTCACTATTTTCATTGCGTTGTACTACATTTCCCGATTCGTCGCTCCATTCTGTAATTAAAGCAATGATTGGATTTGCACAATCTTTGACAAATTCGGTTGAATTAGCATCTTTAATACCTGCAACATTACGTGCATATTCGATCATAGCCACTTGTAAGCCAAGGCAAATACCTAAATATGGAATTTTATTTTCGCGCGCATAGCGAGCCGCCATGATTTTACCTTCAACGCCACGATAACCAAATCCACCTGGAATTAAGATCGCATCTAAACCTTGCAGTAAATCAGTTCCACGTGATTCAAGATCTTCTGAATCAATATAACGGATATGCACAGTTAAACGATTTTTCAATCCACCATGTTTTAACGCTTCATTAACTGATTTATAAGCATCTGGTAAGGCGATATATTTACCCACCATACCAATAGTCACTTCACCCACTGGGTTGGCTTCTTCGTAAATCACCTGTTCCCATTGCGATAAATCGGCTTCTTTACATTCAAGATTGAATCGTTTACAAACAAAAGTATCTAAGTTTTGTGATTTTAATAATGCAGGTATTTTATAAATAGAATCGACATCTTTCAGTGAAATAACTGCACGCTCAGGAACATTACAAAATAGTGCGATTTTAGCTCGTTCGTGTGCAGGAATAATGCGGTCGGAACGACAGATTAATACATCCGGTTGAATACCAATTGACAGTAACTCTTTTACTGAATGTTGCGTAGGTTTAGTTTTAACTTCGCCAGCAGATGCTAAATAAGGTACTAACGTTAAATGCATAAATAACGTGTGCTCACGCCCCACATCTACGGCTAACTGACGGATCGCTTCTAAAAATGGAAGTGATTCAATATCACCTACTGTGCCACCAATTTCAACAATCGCAACATCAAAACCTTTTGCCCCATCAATTACACGTGATTTAATTGCATTAGTGATATGAGGAATAACTTGAACTGTTGCTCCTAAATAATCACCACGGCGCTCTTTACGTAATACATCGGAATAAATGCGACCTGTAGTGAAGTTATTTTTTCGCGTCATTTTAGTGCGAATAAAACGTTCATAATGACCTAAATCCAGATCGGTTTCAGCACCATCTTCAGTCACAAACACTTCACCATGTTGAATAGGACTCATTGTACCCGGATCGACATTAATGTAGGGATCGAGCTTGAGCATGGTGACATTTAAATTGCGGGCTTCCAAGATTGCAGCGAGTGAGGCTGCGGCAATGCCTTTACCAAGAGAAGAAACGACACCGCCTGTAACAAAAATATAATTCGTGACCATTAATACCAGACCATTATTAATTTAATTAGAACAATATTGCATCGATTTTAAAGAATCAAAACCAATACAACATACAAGAATCAGACGGGAATGCAGTATAGCAGAATCCGCCTTGTCTCACAATTGAATAATTAGCTTTAACTAATTCTTTTAAAAGAGTGTCACCAAATTTATTCTTATGTTTTAAAATGGCCCTTTTTAATCAGCCTTGCTTATTATATCGGTAACAGCTTGTTAAACTTTTGAATTAGATTCTACACCTATCTGTGCATTTTTTGTATTTTATGTGATCTTAAAAAAACCGTTTGTTTTAACTTTAATATTAAAGAGGTAATTAGATAATTTTTATTGCATGATTATCATCGTCAACATTCGATATTAAATTTTCAGCCTCTTAACTAATATAAAAAACCCTATAAACATTTTTAATGTTTAACAAACTGAATTTATTAACAAAATACCGAAAAACAAGCTGAGTTATCTTGCCAATAATGACTTACCTCATTTTTAATGCTTAATTAATTCAGTACTTGTTTTTATATCACCTTACAGTCTATAACTAGCGGTCAACAAAAAGGCTCTAGGTGTACCCGGCATACTACTTGAACGCCAATACTCTTTACCCAGTAAATTAGTGAATGCTAAAGTTACATCAAAGTAGCGAGATTGATAACCAACCGCAGAATTCCATACGGTATAACCAGGGCGTTTAAATTCGTTCTTATCATCGTTATACATCGATCCTTTATAATTAAGTTCCACTTCAATAAACCAATTATCGTAAGGTAAATAACGAACGCTTAAATAACCACTATGCTTAGCCGTGTTAGGCAAATATTTGTTCTAATTGGCTGGTGTTTTTTTATCTTTATGGACTTTGGCTTGTTGATAACCAATACCGCTATTAATGTACCATTTTGATGCCAGCTGACCAATAGCGCTTAGCTCAATGCCTTGGCTACGATCGCTCCCTTTTACCTGCCAATTATAAGGATCATTAACGGCATCCGGCTAGTAACGGACATTATATAGTTCGAGATCATAAAGGGCGATTTGAGAGGAAAGTTTATCAGCTAGCCAATCGCTTTTAATTCCCACTTCATATTGACGCGAATATTGGGGTTTATCATCATAAACTGTTTTTGAGTTGGTCGAAATTGTAATAAGACCTCGACCTCCATAAGGTGCAAAATTTTTACTATAAGAAGCATAAAAACTCTGCGATTCCACAGGTTGCCAAATTAAACCAAATCGAGGACTTAACGAGTGCCCATCATATGAACGGTTTTGATGTTTTAATTTGTCATTTGATGCAAAATTATAATTATCGTAACGTAATCCTGCTAATAATTTCCATTGTGCTGTAAAACTAATTAAGTCTTGCCAATAAAATCCTTTCGATGTGGCTTTATGATTAGTTTTAGTATTCAATTTACTATAATGAGGCTTTTTGGAATGCCAATGCGGATGAAACGGATCAACCACCTCTGGATAAACGTTGGTTAAGGCTAATCTTGGTTGGCGCTTTTCAATGTTATATTCAATACCAATAAGCATATCATGAACAATACTTGCTGTATTAAATTTACCCATTAAATCAGCAGTGTTACTATATGTCTTATTAGCAGTTTCTTGCCAAGCTCGGCGAAATTGCAATTTACCTTGATGATGACAATCTTTACCATTATTCAGTTTGCCATTTAAATGACAATAATTACCTGCATAAATGTGATCAAAATTTTGAGACGCTTGACGGTATTGATTGGTTAATTTAATAGACCAGTCATGGTTGAATTCAAATCCCATGACAGAACGTAATGAACGATAATTATCTTTCACATAATCATTAGAATGAGCATAGGCCGTTTTAATCGATACGCCTTTAGGTAAATCATAATAAGCCGGTGTCCTATCAGGCTTACGCCACAAATTATCATGAGTATATTGAACTAACCAATTAAATCCATCTAAATTATCATAAAGTATACTTGGTGAGACCATTGTATCCCTTTGCTTAATGCCTTTACGAAAGCTTCTGTTTGATTGATGATCAACAGTCATTCGCATCGCAAGTTTATCATGTAAAACGTGATTGATATCCACCATACCGCCATACTTATCCCATGAACCGCTACGTAAGCTTAAAATCGAAGGCGAATCAAAATTAGCTTGTTTACTAATCATATTAATGATGCCACCACCCGACCCACGTCCATAAAGCACAGATGCCGGGCCTTTTAACACTTCAATCCGTTCTATGTTTGCGGTACTTTGCCTAACCTGTCCACTTGCACGAACACCATCACGATAAATATCACCAGAACTTGCTGAAAAACCACGGATTTTTATACCCTCATCTCTCATATCATAAGTTGTATCAACGCTTGGCAATTTATTGATTATCACATTGAGATCGTTTTGCCCGTAAATTTTTTGTTGCTCTAGGTTAACAGAATTAATCGTTTGAGGAATATCTTTGATATCAAAAGGCATTTTTGTTGCTGTTGATGATTTTTTTATCCGCTGATCATTATTATCCTTAATGCTAGCAAAAACTTTCATCGTCTCGATATTAGTATCGTCATTCAATTTTTCTTGTGCTCCAACAATAGCCGATGTTGTGCTCAATACCCCTAATATAGCTAATTGATTCACTAATTTCATTATTTGTTCACTCTATCGTTTATTATTTTACTTTATTAATTAAAACTAGAACAACAAAATAATGATAATAATTATCATTTTCATAATCAACTTATATTATATTTTTTAACTATTACTGTAAATTAAGCAACAACGGTAATGGATAATGATAGGGGGAAAACAAAACAATGGGTACTTTAATATCTTGACAATCAAAACTATTATCAAAACAAT